>JAUHXX010000002.1 GCA_030426825.1 Bacteroidia bacterium
ATAAGTAAACTGTGTAATCTCATAATGACCATCAGTTACGTCATTATTTGCTAAGTTATCATCTCCGTCAGCAGAAGTTGCTGTCCATTCAATTGTGTAGTTTCCTAACATTGTTGGAACATAATCAGTTGACCATAAGATAGTATCTTGCTCAGCATTTTGTAGAGTTAAACCAGCAGCAGCAGTTCCTGAAGCTACAGTAGCATTCGTAGGATCTTTAACCACCCAGTCAAAACCAACACCAGTTTGATCAATATGACCAATGTTTCTGATGATAGCAGCAACGATAATTGTATCTGTGTGTGCAACTGGAACTTGAGAATAAGTCATTCCAGCATCAGAATATCCTCTCCAAGTATCTACGATAGCGATATCTTTTTCTGGGATATCAACGATTTCAACGTTATCAATTTGCCATCCATAGTTCCAGGCACCTTCCCAACGGAATCTGATATAAACTGTAGCTTCAGTTCCATCAATTTCATCAGAAATATCCCAAGAAATTTTTTCTGGATTAGGTCTAGCATCTCTACCAGCACCTTCAGAAATTTCAACCTCAGTAAAGTTTGTTCCGTCACTTGATACACCTAAGTATAAGTGATCTTCAGTTTCACCTGTAGTTGGTTGCCATTCAGCAAAAAACTGATCAAACTCTAAAGCAACATAATCACCTGCAGAAATATCAACACCAGCAGCAGCTAAATCAATAACCCCTGAAGTTAATGTTGCATTCTCAGGATTAGTATATGCAGCACCTGGAGCAGCATCTGAATCTAACAATACCCACTGTGTAGGAGTTGATGTCATCAAAGTTGGAATGATAAAAGTATTTCCAGTATTATTTGCGTGACCTGTACTTGTCAAAGCGAATTGAGCAGGACCTGTTTGAACAGCTGGTGTCCAGATACCAAAACCAGCATCAAAATTCTCTGAATAATGTACAGCTCTGTCGTCATTTTCTTGAACATCTCTCAATGGAATGACAGTGATTCCACCTGGTGCATATTTTGCATTTGGGTGAAAATCATAAGTAGCATGAATTTGTGGACTTTGTGCTTGAATACAGCCAGCCGACAAAAGTGCTCCTAGTAAAACGTAGATTTTTTTCATAATATTATTAATTAATTTGATGTAAATATAAATAATTTAATCGTTCAAGTGCAAGCATTTAGGCCTTCATACTTGTAATCTTATACAAGTCTTAAACGGTTTCTTCAAGATAAGCTTCAATAGGTAAACATGCACAAACCAAGTTTCTATCACCATAAGCGTTGTCTACTCTTCTAACCGGAACCCAGTATTTACTTGAATTTAAGTACGACACAGGGTAAGCCGCAGCTTCTCTTGAATAAGGGAAATTCCATTCATTAGCCGTTAAAATAGTAGCCGTATGAGGCGCATTTTTTAACAAATTATTTTCCTGATCTAAACCTTTATTTGCAATGTCATTAATTTCTGCTCTGATGCTAATCATAGCTTCAATAAATCGATCAAGTTCTGCTTTGTCCTCACTTTCTGTTGGTTCAATCATTAATGTTCCTGCTACAGGAAACGATACGGTTGGTGCGTGAAATCCGTAATCAATTAAACGTTTGGCAATATCAGCTACCTCTACACCAGAAGACTTTTTAAAGTCACGACAATCCACAATCATCTCGTGTGCTACCGTTCCATTTTCTCCGGCATATAAAACATCAAAATGTCCTGATAATTGGGTTCTTAAATAATTGGCATTTAAAATTGCATTTTCTGTTGAATCTTTCAATCCATCAGCTCCTAACATTTTAATGTAACCGTATGATATCAACAAAATTAATCCTGAACCGTAAGGCGCAGCAGAAATAGCATTTATCGCATTGGCTCCTCCAACACCTTCCACGTGAGGATTTCCTGGTAAAAACGGAACAAGATGTTTGGCAACTCCGATTGGTCCCATTCCCGGTCCACCCCCTCCATGAGGAATGGCAAAGGTTTTATGTAAATTCAAGTGACATACATCTGCTCCAATATTTCCTGGATTGGTTAACCCCACTTGTGCATTCATGTTGGCGCCATCCATATAGACCTGACCACCGTTTTCATGAATAATCGAAGTAATCTCAATAATGGCTGATTCATATACTCCGTGAGTGGATGGATAAGTAATCATTAATGCTGATAAGTTATCTTTATGTTCTTCAGCTTTTGCCTTCAAATCAGCCACATCAACATTGCCGTTTTCATCACAAGCTGTCACAATCACCTTCATCCCTGCCATCACAGCTGATGCCGGATTCGTCCCATGAGCTGAACTCGGAATCAAACAAATATTTCTATGGAAATCACCCCTTGATTCATGGTAAGCTTTGATCACCATTAATCCTGCATACTCTCCTTGAGCACCAGAATTTGGTTGCAATGACATACCTGCAAAGCCAGTAATCTCGCACAAATCATTTTCTAATTCAGTAAAAATCTCTTTGTATCCTTGCCATTGACTCATTGGAGCAAATGGGTGAATATTAGCAAATTCAGGCCATGACAATGGCATTAATTCCGCCGCTGCATTCAATTTCATGGTACATGATCCTAAGGAAATCATAGAGTGAACTAAAGACAAATCTTTATTTTCTAAACTCTTTTGATAGCGCATCATCTTTGTTTCAGAATGATGAGAATTGAATACTGGATGTGCTAAAATCGCATCAGTTCTATGCAGTTCTTTGCCTAATGGACACTTCTCAGCTTTCCAAGCTCCTTTTTCAACTTTAACTTCAGATTTTCCATTAACATCAGCAAAAACATTAATCAATGAAGCAATTTCTACCTCCGTGTGTGATTCATCCAAAGAAATTGAAACAGCTTCTTCAAAATAATTCAAATTCACTTTTCGAGCTGCGGCAGCTTCTTTCAGCTTATTTACATCACCATTTGGAATCGCAACATGAATGGTGTCAAAATATTGACCATTCAATGAACTTGCTCCAAGACCCTTTATTTGTCCCTCAACAAAAAGTGCTTTTTGATGAATGTCAATTGCGATTTCTCTTAAAGCTTTAGGGCCATGATAAACAGCATACATCCCTGCCATTACCGCCAATAAGGCCTGTGCAGTACAAATATTTGAAGTTGCTTTATCTCTCTTAATGTGTTGTTCTCTTGTTTGCAACGCCATTCTTAGGGCATAGTTATCGTCTACATCTTTCGATACACCAATAATTCTACCCGGTAAGTTTCTTTTATACTCTTCTTTAGTGGCGAAAAATGCAGCATGAGGACCTCCAAGTCCCATAGGGACACCAAAACGTTGTGAATTTCCAAAGACTGCATCAGCATTCCATTGACCTGGACCTTTCAATAAAACTAGGGCCATTAAATCTGTTGAAACACCTACTTTGATTCCAGCCGCCTGAGCACTAGATATAAAATTATCGAGAGCAACAACTTTTCCCGTTTTATCTGGGAATTGTACTAAGGCTCCAAAGAATTCTTCTGATGGAACAAAATCATTCATGTTTCCAAGAACAACTTCGATTCCCATGCTTTTAGCTCTACCAACAACCACATCAATGGTTTGATCAAAACAATGGTCTGCAACAAAAAACTTGTTGACTTCATTCTTTTTCTGATCACGTGAACGTGAATTAAAGAACATGATCATGGCCTCTGCTGCAGCTGTCCCTTCATCTAACAATGAAGCATTTGCCAAATCCATTGAAGTAAGGTCCATTACCATGGTTTGGAAATTCAGCAATGCCTCTAAACGACCTTGTGAAATTTCAGCTTGATAGGGTGTATAAGCCGTATACCAACCTGGATTTTCAAAGATATTTCTAAGATTTACCGGAGGCACCAATGTTCCGTAGTATCCTTGACCAATAAAGTTATTGACTAAAGTATTTTTTTCAGCCTTCTTTTTAAGATCTGAAAGGTATTCTTGCTCCGTTAGTGCCGGAGCAAGATTTAAGGGTTGAGCCAGTCTAATTTGATTGGGAACAGTTTTATTGATTAATTCATCAATGTTAGAAACACCAATCTTTTCAAGCATTTCTGATTTCTCTATAGCATCTGGGCCAATATGTCTGTCTTTAAAAATCATTCTTTCCTATTTTTCATGGGTATTTTAAGGGCCTACAAATATAAACAATCTGCAATCTTGTTAAAACAAAGTTTATTGAATTGTTATTATTTTTTTGAATCCCCCAGAATCCGTCAACTTTTCTAACAGTTTAGGCTTTATTCATCAAAATTTTCCGCACCTTTATTCCATAAAACAGCAACATGAAGCAAATAGTTTTATTCAACATCCTCTTTTTTTCAATACTCTCTGGCTCTTTTGGGCAAAAAGATTCCATTCTTTTCTTGAACGGGAAAGTGGATTATGGAAAAATTGAAGGTCTGACAAAAACTCCTTCTGACTCTGTTATCATTATATCTGAAAATGGAAAAAAGGAAGAAATTTCTACCTATAGGGTATTCTCATTTACCAAGGCGAACCAAACTCAAATCCTCTATCGTCCAGATGAATTTAAAGGAGATTTCCTAAGTATTAATGAAACAAAGGCAGTTACTTATGGGAGCTATGATGCTAGACAAACTTTTAAGCCCTACGTTCCTTTTATTACAGGATTTGCGATTGGTTTAGGTGCTTCCATTTTCGATACCTACCGCAGTAAAAGTAGTGTTGCTGATACAGT
Organism: Bacteroidia bacterium; assembly: GCA_030426825.1. GTDB lineage: Bacteria > Bacteroidota > Bacteroidia > Flavobacteriales_D > Crocinitomicaceae > Paracrocinitomix. Next base: position 4,677 of record JAUHXX010000002.1, read on the forward strand.
AAATTATAACTTAGAACCAGGGTTTTTTAAAAGCAGCCCTTCCATTTTTCCTTTTTTAATTCCTCCTGTAGTTTGCGTGGCTTGGGCAATCCCATCTTTCAAGTTGAAAGACAAAAAAATCCTACACAAAGAATACTTTAAAAACGAAAATTTTTATCGGGGTTATCAACGAATCGCAAAACAAAAAAGAATGCTGTCCTCTTTACTTGGCAGTGTGATTGGCGTGGGTGTCGGAATGAGCATTTACTATATTGCACAATAGCAATGAAAACAAAGTTTCTCCAGCATTTATGTTATTCTAATGTTTGGATTGCCCTCGGTGCATCAACGCTATCGTTACTTTATTTTTATCTTAAAAATTTGTCGATTGATTGGATCCTGCTGAGCTTCATTTTTTTTTCTACCCTTTTAACATATACTTATCAGCGTTTTCAAAAATTAATAGATAACGAAAGAATCAGTGGTGAACGAATGGATTGGATGAAAAACAACCGCACCATTGTGAAATTCATATTGATAATATCCTTAATTGGTACAATTATTTTTAGCCTATTTCTTGAATTTCAAACCCTGATTTTACTTAGTATTCTTGGAGTTATTTCGTTCTTGTATGCTTATAAAATAAAGTTGGCCGAAAAATCTAAGTCGAATCTGAGAGATATTCCTGGCATTAAAATCTTATTAATCGGAATTGTTTGGGCAGCAAGCACTGTTTTATTGATAGATTCACAAGAAAATCAATTAAACATTTTCAGTCTACTTTCATTTGTAGGTGTTACCTTATTTATCATTGGAATCACCATTCCTTTTGATATTCGAGACTTGTATTTGGATGAAAGTTCAAAGAAAACGATACCTCAACTTATCGGATATCAACCTTCAATTTTAATAGCAGTTTTATTAATTTTATTAAGCGCCTATTTTATTTATTTAGGAACTGGGTTTAATTTATGGAATTTACTTTTCGCTTCTGGAATAGTGTCTTTTTCAATACTACCCTCTCGGCCTAGAAAACAGGAGCTTTATTTTTCTTTCGTAATTGACGGAATTCTAATTGTTTATCCCAGCCTTATTTATCTTTTAAACAATTTATAGGCAATAGACATGTACCCAGACTTAGATCTGTCCAATAGAAATTCATCCATGTAGGCCAAACTAAAGTCAAATCCGATACCAATAGTGTAGCGCTCTATATTTGCTTCAACTCCAAAATTCAAGGTAGGATAGAGTAATCTTAAAGAAGCCCCCTGACTTTCATCAAGCCCTACCACACCTTCCTCAAACTGATCCAATACTTCTTTGGGATCTCCACTTAAATCAACATTTAATTCTCCCTGATGAAATTGAAGTCCTGTGCCCGGTTGGCCTGAATAAAAATCATCTAAATCAGAGTAAACACTTAATTCATTAACACCTTCAGGAGTTCCTTTTCTATCGGCGGGCACATAAGCCATTCCTGACAATCCAAATCCTAAATTCACGCCTAGTGAGAATAAATCACGATCAATAACTTTATAAGTTGCGCCTATTGATAAATCAATGACATCAACAATTTTTCTATAAACCGCCGATTTCAATCGTGGTGTTCCAGGTGCTACTAGGTATGAGTATCCAGTTGAATCGTTGCCAATTACCGTAGCGTTCAATTCTCTTGTCTCCACATCAAACTCCATTCTTGAACCTCCTAAAGACGCTCTTAAACCTAATCTTTTAGTTAAATAAAAATTCATGAAACCACTCAAACGTCCGCCCCATTTTACGCGTTTTATTTCGCCCAATGTAATGAATTCAATCTGCTGTCCTTCAACGAATGTTCCCCAATTATTATACAGAATCGAATCTTTTTTTAACACAGATAATTGGCTTTCGGGAGCACCATAATATGTGGTTAGATCGTTATATCCTCTTCGATCATAACGAATACCCAAATCCCATTTATCTTTTTTTGATTCGATATTTGAAATGATCATATCATCTTCTGACACTTCATCTTTTTTAACTCGTTTACCTAAATCCACCGAAAATAGATTAGCACTCAACGAAAAACCATAAGTTCTAATGACATCAAACGGTGTAGCTAAAGCAGTATAGGTAACCTCAGGACCTGGTGTACGATCATTAAACCTAAAACTCATCCCAGTTTGAAAAAAGGCAGACATCCTAAAGCGATAGAACTCAAAACCTAATTGAGTATTAAAATAAGTCGAATGTTCTGCATACCGATCTATCGCCTTCTCAACAGAGGAAACATTCTCGATATAATCTCTACCAAAACTTACGTGATTATAAACGTGTTTATCATATTTGGCCTTATAGGTAAATCCTCCTGCAACGAACATTTTTACACTTTTATGCGGGAACAATCGAATACCCCCATTTACGGTAAAGGTCAATAATTTAAACTCTTCCGTTGTACGAACAGAAGACTCATTCAATTTATGCGCATTAGACATATAACTTTCATAATCTGAGGAATCTGCGTTTGTAAAACCATCATTGTTAGCAGCTACAATAAATTCGTCATAGGTACCATAAGTGTCTTGATAGTATTGATCATCATAATCAGCGGTACCCCACATTTGCAGCCTATTCGTACTAATAGAAGTTTTGAAATCCATAAACCATCTTTTTCTAAAATTATATCTGAAATAAATGGGAATCTCAAAATGGTTATCCATGGTGAACTTGTGGAAATAAATGTTGCTCGTGTTGCCTGCTAAATCAACAATGGATAATGACAAATTAGAACTATCAAACTGATCTTCACCAAAATCAAACTTTTCAACTGAATTGAAATTGGAGGTGACTTCAACACCAAAATCAAGGCTTTGAGCTTTCACTCCTAAGGCCAAACAAACTAAAATTAGACTTAGTATTTTCATTTTCAACGTTTCACTATGACAAAGTCATAATTTAAATTTTCGACTCTTGATGTGGGCGTTTGTAAACCACCAGTTTTTTCGTGCACACCAATTTGAACATAGTTCTGTAATTCTGAAATAGACAAATTTTTATCATTGTTCTTATCCGCCTTCCTGGTAGACAAAGCCTCCAACAACACATAGGTGAACACGCCGTTATTCCACTGATCTCCTTCAATTGCATATTCTGCACCTCCAGAACTTGAAATAACAGTAGCGCCATTATTCACTCTCATATCTGCAAATAATGCTTTAGAAAGTTCAAATGAATTAACCTCATCTATATTCTTTACCGTGTTTCCTACCCGTCTAAAAATTAGATCTTGTTGATTTTCTTCATCATCTGTTACAAAAGTTTTTACCACTTCATCTTTATCTATTTCTCCACTATGACAAGCATCCAAAAACATGATTTTTTTTCTACTCTTAGTCATTTCTAGCATATCATCAAAAACAGAAAATGGTACGCCCTTTTTTGATGGGTCAGAAAATTCCATATCATGTGGCGCAAAGTAATAATCTAACTCATCATCCAAAACACCGTGACCTGCAACAAATAAAACCACCACATCATTCACTTTCGCATCCTTCATAAAATCTGTCATTTGCAAAATATTCTCTTTAGTTGCCATACTATCAACCAAAACAGTGCTTTTCTTCAAATTATAATTCCCTAAATCGGTGAATAAATGACTGATATCATTAGCGTCTTTAGCAGCATATGACAAATTGTAGTTTTTCTCTGCATATTTCGATACACCAATGGTCAATAAATAAAGATTATCCTTCTCTTTAGAACTGGTGCCTTGAACTTTGAAGGTTTGCTTAAGTGATGAGGTATTATTTTCATTGGTCACATAACACTGAATAATGTTTGCGCCTTCATTTAATCGCAGATCTATATCTCCTGTGAATAGTTTTCCTTTCAGTTTCTTTCCTTCTTTGCCAAATTCCGGCACCCCGTTGACATAGATATGTAATCGTTGTAAATCTACCATTTCATCTTCACATTTCAACGATATTTTTAGTTTGTTGTCTATAATTTGTTCATCCAAAGCCTTTGTTAAGGTGAGCGTTGGTAGATCTAAACTTAACTTAATGTCTTCTGCAGAGACACCAAGTTTATCCAGTCTCTTTTTATAAGCTTTTTGAAAAGCTTGCTCATAATACTCATCAAAATAAGGTAGATTTTTTATCACTAAATCCGGTCGATTATACTTTAAATCAAACTGCTCAAACGAAAAGATTCTTCCGTTCATAGAAAAACCAATATATGCCAATGCATTCTTGGATGAAAAATAGTTTCCTTCTTCGGTAATGTAAACGAATTGACCATCTCCAAAAGCTCCAAATACCACCATTAAATCACCCGTTTTTGCATCCCAAAATCTTATCATTCCATCCCAACCTGCCGTGGCTAAGAACCCAAACTTATCATTGAAGGCAACAGCTGTTAACAAACCAGAATGGCGGCTTTCAATTTTTCGAATGGTTTCACCGTTCTCTGTCGAGGTCAAATAAACATCTTGACCTTTAATCGTGGCTTTCATTTTGAGTGAATCAGAAACAGCTACTTTTGGTAAATCAGAAAGGAAATAAGTGTTTTCATGATAAATCTTATTCTTTAGATCATCAATATATTTTTCACTTTTCTGACTAAGGTTTTTTTGTTTTTCAAAGGTGAGCAAGTTGTTGGGAAAATTCCAATGCACCTTGAACTCAGTAACTTTTTCAAAGGACCCTTCAATGCTCAGATGCAACTGTTTGTAAATAACCAAGAGGTCTGCTGAATTTTCTGAAAATTTCAAAATATCAACCACAGAAAAATTACCGACATTTTTTAAAATATCCGATTTTAAAGACATTTTATTGACAATTGTTTGATTTGAAATCAAATCAGTTTTTCTCATTGATCCGTCCTCATATCCTACAATGATGTTCAACCCATCTTTAGAAAATTTCAAATCATTGATTTGACTTACAAGACCTTTTAGCACCTTAACAACTCTTCTACTTTCTATGTCCCAAATTACTACAGACTTTGATGCTCCAGTTGTGGCCAAATACTTTTTGTTTTTTGACAAGTCAAGTGCTGTGATTTTATCATTGGTTCCTTTAAAAACAGCTTCTTGAAACCACTTTTCATCTTCTATTACCCTCACATTCCCTTGATTATCTGCAAAATACATAAGGTTATTGTTCAATTCTATATCGTTAATCAGATTCAACATCCAATCTGTTGTTCCTGCCTTACGCTTATGCTCTTGAAAATCATATGCAACCACAACTCCACTATTATTAGAGTAGACGATTTCAGATTTTTCAGAATGAAATTTTGCGGATTTTATTGAATGCGGAAATCTCTTAATTAATTCATTCGATTTCAGATCTATCAAGAAAGCAAAGCGTTCTTCAATACCCCCAATAAAAAGCAAAGAATCATTTGCCGAAAGCTCAACACAAGTAAAGGCATGTTTCGGGAATACATCAATTTTTGTAGTCTCCAGAGAATTAAACTCTAAACTTAAGAGCTCTTTGCCTGCAATGTAAATCTTTGATCCTGATTTATTGAATTTAAAGTCGTTGATTGGATAATCTAACTTAACTTGCTCTAATTCAATTCCCTCTAAATAATCCCACACTCTCAAAGTACTGTCTTCTGAAGCAGAGACCAATAGTTTTTTACTTGGGTGAAAAGCCAAGGCATTAATTCGGGCCGTATGCCCAAGCATTGTGTTGTACTGTTTGGAAGTTGAGAAATGCCAAACCACTAATTTATGGTCCGAGCCCGCTGTTGCTATGAATTCTCCCTCAGGATTGAACTCCACATCCAATATGGTTGAGGCATGACCAGTTTGCACAGTCAATTGTGGCTCTTGAGATAGAGCGGAAATTGAAACACACATCAATAGGATAAAAAGAATTCTCATAGTAGTAACACTAAGCTAAATATAAGAAAACCAATTGAATGTGAAATCTATTAAGCCATAATAGCGTCTAAGGCATTGCAGAATGTATCCGCCACTTGATTTAATACATCTTCATTGTGCGCTGCAGAAACAAAGCCTACTTCATATCCCGAAGGGCCAAGATAAATTCCTGCGTTTAATAATTCGGCGTATAAATTTTTAAAGTCTTGCATTGATTCGGCTCTAATTTCTGAAGCACTTCTTACAGACTCCGCGTTAGAAAAAGTCAACCAAAAGATAGAACCAATTGAAAACAATTCAAATTCGTAAGATTTACTTTTAGCATGGGCATTAATTTTATCAACGAATTTCTTAGTTTTATTTTCTTGATTTTCGTAAAACCCATCTTTTAGGCATTCAGACAGCTGAGCGATTCCGGCAGCCATAGCCACAGGATTTCCAGATAAAGTACCTGCTTGGTACACATCACCTAATGGCGAAATATGAGCCATTATTTCGTTAGAGGCACCGTATGCTCCTACCGGCAATCCACCGCCAATAATCTTTCCATAGGTCACAATATCCGGTTGAATATTATAATATTCTGCTGCACCTGCAAAAGCAACTCTGAAACCACTAATTACTTCATCAAAAAACAATAAAATACCGTTCTCTGTGCAAACCTCTCTTAAAAATTCTAGGTATGATTTCTCTTGCAAAAGCAAGCCATTATTCGCTGGAATTGGCTCAATGATAATGCAGGCAATGTCATCCCCATGATTTTTAATCGCTGTATTAACAGCCTCTCTATCATTTAAAGGTAAAACAATCGTTTCTGCCGAGAAAGACTCGGGCACACCTGCCGAAGAAGACGAACCAAAAGTTGCAAGACCAGATCCAGCTTTTACCAAAAGCGAATCAGAATGTCCGTGATAACAACCCTCAAACTTGATAATTTTATTCCTTCCTGTATAACCTCTGGCCAATCGAATTCCAGACATCACAGCTTCTGTACCCGAACTTACAAATCTTATTTTCTCAACAAATGGGTTATTCTGAACGATTAAATTACCCAATTCATTCTCAAGTTTTGTCGGTGCGCCAAATGACGTTCCGTTCACCAAGTTTTGTTCAATTTTTGTACGAACAGCAGGATGATTATGTCCAAGAATTAATGGTCCCCAACTACAACAGAAGTCAATAAATTCATTTCCATCAGCATCCCAAATTCTACATCCATCACCCTTTTCAATAAACAATGGAACTCCATCCACACTTTTAAAAGCTCTTACTGGAGAGTTCACACCTCCCGGGAATAGTGTCTTTGCAGTTTCGAATAGGCTTTCAGAATTTTTTCTTGATATCATAACTTTAATTTGATAGTTCGTATCTTTGAACTGTTAGTCACAAAATTAACACATTCAATAAATGATTTGTTGATGATTAGGCAAATCTTTAAAAGAAAATCAAACTGTTGAACCTAATGAGCATGATCGAAGAAAAAAATTCATTGGCCTATGCGAAAAGCTTAGATGAAAAAGATGCTTTAAAATCTTACCGAGATCGATTTTTTATTCCAAAAATTAACGGTGAAGAGTCCGTTTATTTTACTGGGAACTCCCTTGGCTTACAGCCAAAATCTGTCAAAGACTATATTCAAAACGAACTTGATGATTGGGCAACTTTTGGAGTTGAAGGTCACTTTGAAGCAAAAAAGCCTTGGTTTGCCTACCATGAATTTCTAACAGAAAAAATTGCTAAAATTGTTGGTGCTAAGTCATCAGAAGTAGTTGTTACACATAGCTTAACAACCAACCTTCATTTGATGATGGTTTCGTTTTATCGACCAACTGCCAAACGTTATAAAATTATTTGTGAAGAAAAGGCCTTTCCTTCAGATCAGTACGCATTAGAAAGTCAGGTGAAATTTCACGGTTTAAATGTAAAAGATGCCGTAATCGAAGTTGGACCAAGATCTGGTGAACATACCATTAGACATGAAGATATTATTACAGCAATTGAGGAGGCAGGTGATGAATTAGCAATGGTAATGATCGGTGGAGTTAATTATTACACCGGTCAATTGTTTGACATGAAATCCATTACCGAAAAAGCTCATGAAGTTGGCGCCAACTGCGGATTTGATTTAGCTCATGCTGCTGGAAATGTTATTCTGAAATTACACGAATGGGGCGTAGATTTTGCTGCTTGGTGTTCCTATAAATATCTTAACTCAAGTCCCGGAGGAGTTTCAGGCTTATTCGTTCACGAAAACCATGAATTCAATGAAGATTTACCAAGATTCGCAGGATGGTGGGGATATGACAAAGAAACGAGATTTGAAATGAAACCTGGATTTGTACCCATGAAAGGTGCAGAAGGTTGGCAATTATCAAACGCGCCAGTGTTAGGAATGGCTGCCCATTTAGCTTCGCTAGATATATTTGATGAAGTTGGCATGGACAAACTGAGAGCAAAGAGCGATCAATTAACGGCTTATTTAGAAGCAGTTATCAATGATATCTCTGAACGGTTAAATCATTTATGTGAATTCGAAATTATCACTCCAAAAAATCCCAAAGAAAGAGGGGCCCAATTGTCTATTTTAGCGCATGGAAAAGGGAAGGCTATGTTTGATGCCTTAACAAAACAAGGAGTAATCGCAGATTGGAGAGAACCGAATGTCATCCGAATCGCACCCGTTCCATTATATAACTCTTTTGAAGATATCTTTCGATTTGGACAGTATCTTGAAAAAGCAATAAGCGAATAAATTATGTTGGACCAATATGATCCTGAATTTTTTGGAGAATTTTTAAGCGGACGTGCTTCTGAAGCTCATTTAATGGTCAAATTAATGGCCCAAGTTTTCGGGATTCTTATTGTAGGGATTGTCTTATGGAGAATCGCATCAGTATTTAGCAAAAAGAAAACAAATAGAAGACAAAACATGTTCTCTGATTCAAGTTATCAGAATCATTGGAAAAGAAAATAACATGGAGAAAAAAGCAATTATTGTAGGTGCTGGTCTGGTAGGCTCTTTATGGGCAGTTTATCTATCAAAGGCAGGATACAAGGTGACGATTTATGAAAGACGCCCTGACATCCGGAAAGCTGAAATTACAGCAGGAAAATCTATCAACCTTGCCCTTTCTACGAGAGGATGGAAAGCATTAAATTTAGCGGGTATTGACGAACAAATCAAGCCTATAGCCATCCCTATGTATGGCAGAATTATGCATGATCTGGCTGGAAATGAAACCTATCAAGCTTACGGAAAAGATGACCAGGCTATTTACTCCATTTCAAGAGGTGATTTAAACGCCAAAATGATGGATATCGCAGAACAAACAGGTGGTGCTCAAATTTTCTATGACCACAAATGTGTTGATGTAGATTTAGAAGCTGGCAAAGTCGTATTACAAAATTATGTCACTGGAGAAACCGTTGAGGACACTGCAGATGTTGTTTTTGCCGCAGACGGTGCTTTTTCTGCTGTTAGATATAACGGCATGCAAAAATTAGATCGTTTCGATTATATGCAGGATTACATTGATGACGGCTACAAAGAGTTATTGTTACCGGCCAACGAAGATGGATCTTACAAGTTGGATAAAAACGCTCTGCACATTTGGCCAAGAGGACGATTTATGCTGATTGCATTGGCAAATGATGACGGTTCATTTACATGCACTTTATTCATGCCGTTCGAAGGTGAAAATTCGTTCGAGGCACTAAAAACTGATGCAGATGTTGATCGCTTTTTTAAAGAAACTTTTCCGGACTTCTATGATATGTTCCCTGGCTTGATTGATAGCTGGCACGACCATCCATTGTCATCATTATGTATTATTAGATGCTTCCCTTGGACTAAAGGTAAAGTTGCGTTGATGGGAGATGCTGCACATGCGACCGTCCCTTTTTATGGGCAAGGAATGAATTCTGGATTTGAAGATTGTTCAGTCATGTATGAGTTGATGCTCAAGCACAATGAAAATTGGGATAAAGTATTTGAAGAATACGAAGAATTAAGAAAGCCAGATGGAGATGCCGTGCAGGATTTATCCGTTCACAATTATTACGTAATGCGCGACTATGTGGGTGATCCTATGTTTCTTCTGCAAAAGAAAATTGAAAAACGCTTCAGTGATTTGTACCCAGATAAGTGGATGCCGTTATACAGTCAAGTTTCATTCTCGTCAATTCGCTATTCAGAGGCATGGGCGCAAGGCATGAAACAAGATAAAATCATGAAACAAGTTATGGATCGACCTGATATTGAAGCAGTTTGGGATTCTAAAGAAATTGAAGTTAATATCTTAAATTTAATAGACGCTTAAAATTTCGTAACTTGCTCATCAACAAACCAAACCTTGGGCTTTATGCAAAAAGCAGCTCTCTTTTTATTTACCCTTTTTAGTGTTGGAATTGCCTCTGCGCAAATTTCTGGCGAGTTCGATAAAAAAGCGAATAAACGAAAAAATACGAATCAATTTTCAGATAAAAAAAACTGGGGTGACGCCATCTGGAGTCCGAACGCCAGTCATTACAGACCTTTGGGGTGGCATATTGATCCAGGCATTACTTATATGTTTGGGAACTCACCGCAAGATCAAAGTGATGCTTCAAAATTAACTCCTTCTGGATTACCAGGTTATTACCTTGAAGCTGGTTTAGAACATCTCTTTAAAAAACAAGGTAAAATCTTTCATTATTTTGATTGGGGATTAGGTGTAAAACACTTTGGTGGCCAAGAAAAATGGAAAGACGCTTCAGGGAACGCGACTCGAGGACAATTCAATTTTGGAAATGTTTTTTTAAGGGCTGCTATTCACAACGTTGCGCAACTGTCACTGTGGAATTTTATTGATCAATCTATTGGACTAAATGTTGATTATAGAATTTATGGAGGCAAACCTGATGCTGATTATACGCCGCCAGCTGGCTATGATAATCAAGGTAAATTAGTAGCACAATTAAATTATTCAATTGGTTGGGGACTTAAAGTTCGTGACGGATTTTTTATCGTGCCTACCATTCAAACACCAATATTAACTGCATTCAATTGGAACGGATTAAATCCAAGTCATAAATGGTTTAACTCTAGATATCAGCCAGCAATTTTCACAATTAAATTTGCTTGGTTATTTCCTAAAAAAGGATGTAATGTTCCTACCGACCCTAATGGTAAGAAGCAATCTGAACAGTACCAAATGCAATAATCTTGCGACCGAAAAGATTAATATGTTTAATGGCTCTAAGCATCTTTTTGTTAGGATGTCAAAAGAAAAACATCAAAGCGGGCTTAGAAAAGTATACTGATTTTGGTGATAATCCAGGCAAATTGCGTTGCTATTATCACGTCCCTGATAATGCCACCAGCAACATGCCACTGCTGGTCGTACTCCACGGTTGTAATCAAAAAGCACGAGAAGCCGCCGAACTCACAGATTGGAACAAATTAGCTGATATTTATGGATTCTATGTTTTATATCCTGAGCAAAAAACCAGCAACAATGGATCAAGATGTTTTAACTGGTTTTTAGAAAAAGATTATACTAAAAACAGTGGTGAAAATGAATCCATTAAAAATATGATCATCAGTGTTCAGGACAAATTCAGTACGGATCCAACTCGAACCTATATAACCGGTTTATCTGCCGGGGCGGCAATGAGCATGATCATGATAGCAGATTATCCAGAACTTTTTGACGGCGCCGCAGTATTGTCTGGAGGGCCGTTTAAATCTGCCGGAAAATTGAAAGATTCTTACAATGCATTGGCTGGTAAAATTGATAAAACTCCTCAAGAATGGGGAGACCTGGTAAGGGAAGAAAATCCTAGTTACACTGGCGAATACCCCAACTTAATGGTTTTTCATGGAAAAAAAGATTTGGTGGTAGATTTCAAAAACAGCAACGAGATTATTGAACAATGGTCAAATGTCCTTGGAATTTCACTCGATAATAATGTATCCACAAATCCAGAAACGGATATCACTAGAATCGCTTATTTAGACGACATGCAAAACGAAAGAATCGTATCAATTGAAGTGGATAACATGGGCCATGCCCTTTTGGTTGATCCCGGAAGCGACATTGATCAAGGAGGAGGCAAAGGCGTATTTGCAGAGGATAAGAACTATTTTTCTAGTTATTGGATTGGTAAACAGTTTGGATTAATTCCATAAAAAATCCCCCTGACCAAGTCAGAGGGAAATAGATTGTTTCTTTGTTAATTAATTTTAGTGAGATTCAAATTTAATTGGAATCGTATATCTCACTCTTACTTTTTTACCTGCTTGTTCACCAGGAATCCACTTTGGCATTTTACGCACTACTCTCATAGCTTCAGCTGTCAAATCCTCATGTTCATTGCTTACGTTTTTAACTTGGCAAATTGAACCGTTAGTGTTGACAACAAATTGAACGTAAACTGTTCCACCGATCCCCATTTCAGCGCAAAGCTGAGGGTACTCGATTTCATTCTGCATCCACTTCATCATGGCTGCTTCACCACCAACGAATGATGGATCTATTTCAGCCACATCAATAATGGCACCATCTTCTTCAGCTATTCCCATTCCAATGTCACCATAGATATCACCAAAATCATCATCAATTGTGATTTTTCCTTTGTTATCAAATTTCACATCACCCTGCTCAGGGATGAATTCTCTCACAACAAAAGAATCAACGTGCTCTGGATTCACAACTGGTGGTTGCTTCTTTTTTTCTTCTGGAATTTTAAAATCATCCAGTTGAACATCATTTGGATCAAAAGTTGGCGTCTCAGCATCTAAATAAGTGACTTGTTTACCATCAACAGCAACCGTTGAATATTCAAAAGCTGCTAAAACTAGAGATCCTGCTACTAGTAATCCGATTTGAAAAAAGGCGAATCGTTTTCGTTCTAAATTGGCCTTCTTATTTTTTTTTGCGATCATAATATAAATTTTAGTTAAACAATCTGCATGAACATATGCAAGTGATGTGCCAAAATTATATAGTGCTGATTTTCAATACATTAGATGAACAAAAAAGTTAATTTTTTGTTAACGTACTTCGGTAATGAAATATAAAAAGACTATCTTTCTCCTGATCGGAGAACATAAGAAAGGATGTTTGCGGCAACTAGAATTAAACCTAAGCAAATCCAAATGAATCCCCATTTACTAAAATCAAAATAAAGCGGATTGGTCAGAATTAAAACATCAAAGGTCAATATGACACAGATCGTCACAATCATAGCAATACAGATATTCTTAGCTTGACGGTGAATCACTTTTTTCAAAACAATAATTTCAAAAACGAGCATAAGTAATATCATGGGAGCTGTGAAAATAGCTGCTGATAAAGACAACATTGGAACCTTTCGAATATCATCAAACTTGATTTTATCCATTTCATTCAATTCAGTGATTAAATGATTCTCGTTGGCATTGTAGATGCGCATCCCGAAATACATAGAGATTAAGCACATCAAAAAAGCAAGTCCGGCGATAATGAAATGATGTTTACGCATGGCAGCAAATATAGGGAAATACGATTTCTTGTTCTGCAATTAGCCAAGCATTTGATTATATTTGCACAAAAATTGAGCTATGTCTGATAAAATTAGTGCTGAAAATGCTCCAAAACCAGTAGGACTTTATCCTCATGCTAGAAAAGTTGGTAACCTATTGTTTTTGTCTGGAGTTGGACCAAGAGTAGCAGGTTCAAATGCTAACGATTCTGCCGTACCCGGTTTAGAATTAGATCACAACGGCAATTTTAAAGCCTTTGATTTTGAAGCGCAATGCAGATCTGTTTTTGATAACGTGAATGCCGTGTTAGAAGCTTCAGGATCATCATGGGACAAACTAGTTGATGTTACGGTATTTTTGGTGAACATGAAAAGAGACTTTCATGTCTACAATAAAGTTTATGCTGAATATTTTAAAGACAATCAGCCCTGTAGAACAACAGTTGAAATCAACTCATTGCCTACGCCAATAGCTATAGAATTAAAATGTATTGCAACAATTGATTAAGATTAAACAATGATAGGATTAATAATAAAACTTATACTTTCTTTAGGCTCTTTAAGCTTCACGGTTTACTTGTTTGCAACCGGATCATGGGGCTGGGGAATTTTCTTCATTTTCGTAACAGCGTTTTTCAGCTTGTTTGTATTTAGAAATCAAAATATTCTATTGGCAGCTTTGCAAATGCGTCAGCAAAATATTGAGAAAGCTCAAAAATATTTGGGTAGAATTAGACAACCTCAATACCTGTTTAAAGGACAAAGAGCATATTACTTTTATTTACTTGCTTTGGCTAGCCAAGAAAGTTCTAAAATGTCTCAAACTGAAGCCATGTTGAGAAAAGCTTTAGGAATTGGTTTGAAAAGAGATCATGATCAAGCCATGGCCAAAATTAACATTGCTGCCGTATGCATGCAAACGGGAAGAAGAAAAGAAGCTGAAACCTTGTTGAATGAAGCCAAAAAATTAGACTCTAAAGGTTTGATGACCGAATACATTAAAGGCTTGAAAAAGCAAATGGGTAGAACTACATCAGCCAATCAACTGCGAATGGCTCAAATGAATAAAGGAAAGAAGGCGCCTAAGAAAATGAGATAGTCACATTTCGAGTATTTCTCAATCAATCGGTTTTGTCAAATCGCTCTTTATCAACTTTTCCATAATTTCAGTGTTCAGGAATTCACTTCTTGATTCAATTTTTAGAGTTGATTCTTTGAAGGTAATCTCCCAAATCTCATCTTTTTCAAATAAATTATGCAAAATAGTTTTGAGATTATCGAGTAAATCGCTTTGAGCTATGGATGACGTCAAAACATATTTACTAACCCCAAATTGCTGAGATTTTTTTTGGAATCGAAGAAACAAAACATCATACCATTTCATTCTTCTAATAATAAATTCTTGAATATTTTTATCCAGGTTTCTTGCAATCCACAAAGTTGCATGTTGTAAACTCTGATATTTCGAAGAAAGAATCAGGTCACCAGAAGTAAATGATGCTTTCGCTATTCTAAACTCCCATTTATTAGGGTGGGGAATCTTTCCAACTCCGGAATAAGAAAAAGCATTATACTTCCCCCGGGTTTCGCCACCAAATGACACAATAAAATCGTCAAATCGCTGACAAATTTCAGAGTTTTGAATGAAAAAAGGGGAATCCAATTCACTTGTTCCAGCGTTGCTAACGAAAGGCATTTTAAATACTAAACCCCTACAACGAACTCTGAATAAGTTTAGCAGGTTTAAATCCGTTCATGTTCAATGTGAATCTTATCTTATTCCAGTAGTTAATTCCTGCTGGGTATGCATTGACCATATTTTGTGATTCTACAATTGGGAAATACACCCCAAAAGCCGAACCGAATCGAATTCCAGCTCCAGCATCATAAACCGTTTCAATGGTTCCTGCATTGTCAAACATTCCGAAATCACCATAGAGCACAAATGGTACATAAGGAATTTGGAAGATTAAATTCGAACCAAAAATCATGGTACGTGAAGTTCCAAAAGAAGAAGTTGTTTTAAATCCTCCTTGATTTTCAATTCGTTGATTCGCGTAGAAACCAGAAGTTTCATTTCTTCCCATCATCCAATGCTCATAAAGTGCGTCTTGCGTACCTGACTGACCACCAAGGGACATAGCGTATCGCATATTTTGATTACCCGTTGCCATCAGATTTTGCCCGTAATGTACACGCAATTCAATTTGTTTTTTCTTTTTTGGCCAATAGGTGAACTTGTAATCTAAGGTCACACTTCCGTTGAGCACTTGGCCGACTGAAACAGCAGTTGCTCCAATTTCTTCATTGAAATTGTAATAATCTGCCCGAACAGTTGCTATGAATTGATTTCTTCTTTTGTTGAAATTGAAAACATATTCTCCATATCCACCCATATTATTGGCTGTATACAAATTCCCCAATTCCACTGCATAAGCCCCTTGCAGTCTTAAGCGTTGCTTATAATATTTCTTTGCCGCAGGCTTACCGATTAAAAATTCTAAATAAGGCTGAGCCACATAATAAGTTCCCAAAGGTCTTGCTGTTGAATCTGGCGGAAAACCTAAGCCGTCCCCAAAGGTTTTACCTGTCACACCCAAAGTGATCATCCTAAAGTTTTTATGTGGTCTCCAAGCATAATTGAAATCCGCGAATCCCGCAATATTTTTTCTGCCAAATGAAAACATTGGTGCAATGGTATATTCGAACTTGTTTTTAGGAATAGTCTGGTTGTGAAACATAAACCCTAACATGAATTTGTCGTATTTATTCCCTCCTAAAATCGGTGTCCAAAAAGAGTTGAATTTATCACCTTCATTATCTCCCAATAAAAACTCCATTCTAAACGGCTCCGTTCTTTTAAACAGTCCTTTTGCCGACCAATAATTGTTGTTTCTATTCAAGTCTGGCATTTGTTTGGCATCATCAATCACGAATTGATCTAATGTGGTTCCATCAAACTCTACTGTACCATCTGAACCTGGCTCCACCCATTTACTTTCACTTAATTTCCCAAATCTAAAGGCATCAACTCGAACCGGACATTCAATTTGTCCTACATTTTTAACGGAAACTTGAAATCCTTTATCCGTCTTCTTGACTTTACTGATTTTGTAATCGATATGCTTAGTGGTTTGAATCACATCAGTAAAGAACCAATTCAAATCCTTCCCAGTTGATTTTTCTAAAGATTTCTGCAAATCCTCTGGTTGGGGATGTTTGAATTCCCATTCAGCATAATAGTCGCTCATGGCTTTGTCAAACACTTCATCTCCTAAATAATCTTTTAAATAAGTGAAGACCAATCCTGTTTTTGCATATACAATCGCACCGTAATTTACTTGTGAATAATCAGCAGAATGCAATTCAATGGGTTGATCAACTCCATATCCTGCTGACAAATTATAAGTAATGTCATTCATATCATGATGCGACAAATGCTCTAAATGCACTTTATCTGCAAAGCCCATCATCATATCAGATAATCTCGTGTTTTTCGGATATTTTGTTTGGATATATCGCACCTCATTTAAGGTATTCAGGCCTTCATCCATCCATGCGTGATCTCTTTCATTAGATCCCAATTGACCATAAAACCAGTTGTGACCTACCTCATGAACAATAACTACCTCAAGTTGCTCTTTTGATCGTGCATTTCCAATCACAGTTACATTTGGATATTCCATTCCACCTCCGGCAGATATCGTTCCGTCAACTGCGGTAACATTGTTGTAAGGATAATCCCCGTTCCATTTAGAATAGTAATAAATTCCATCATGCAAATATTCCCCAGCATATTGCCAAGTTGAGTGATGATAAGGAACAAACATGGCCCATGTGGTTACTTTTCTTTTAGAATGAGGCAATTCAACTTCGCCTTTCAATACCTCAAATCGCTTATCTGCAAACCAAGCAAAATCGTGGATATTATCTTGCGTGTATCGTATTGTTTTCATTTCTGAATCTGAATCAGGAAAATCTGTACTGCCACTGCCCTCTTTCTTTCTTGCCGGAAATCCATCATTGTCAATTTTCTCTTGCGTTGCTGCTGCTTTCTCAGTTAAAAAGGTCAGTTCAGATTCCGTTTGCAAATCACCTGTCGCACCCACCACATAGTTTTTAGGTAATGTGATCGAAACATCAAAGGAACCGTATTCTGAATAAAATTCTCCTTGTGTTAAATAAGGCATTTCGTGCCATCCATTTTTATCAAAAACTGCTGGTTTCGGATACCATTGCGTAATCTGATACGATTCACCAACATGCCCTAATCTCGAGATATCACCATTAGGGATTTTTACTTTAAACGGAGTTGAAACTTTGATTTTTCCGCTTGGTTTTAGCACTGAATTTAGATGTAAGATGACTATGTCAATGTGCTCAGGATGATACTCCCACTTGGCATCAATTCCATCAATTTGAAAAGCCAAAGAATCAATCCAACCCTTATCTACTTCTTCAGCAAATTGCAAAGAGGTATTTCCCATATCAACCAGCTGATATGCTAAAGCCGTTTTTGTATTTTTATATGCGTTTGGCCAAATATGGATATAAATTTTATCCATTGCCGTACTTGAATTATTGATGTATTCAAACTCTTCGTAAGCTGATAAGGTGTTATCCTTATCATTAAGGGTCACATCAATTTTATAGTTTACTTCTTGTTGAAAATAATCTTGAGCTGACAGTGAAAAGCTAATTGAAACTAGACAAACTAAAAGGGCGTTTTTCATTCTTTGTAAGGTTTAATGCCTGAAAGATAGCTATATTTACTCAAAAGAATCTAGGCAAATACATCAAAGCCTCAATTCAGCTTATGAACGCAAAAATTCAAATTTTAACCTTTCTGTTGACCATTGTTAGTTGCTCTTGCGGAAACAGTCAAAAAAACACCGACCAAGTGAGTTCAGAACATCCATATACCAATGCATTAATTCATGAAGACAGTCCTTATCTTTTACAACACGCTCATAATCCTGTAGATTGGATGCCTTGGGGTGATGAGGCCTTTGAAAAAGCGAAGAAAGAAGACAAGTTGGTATTGGTCAGTATCGGTTACAGTTCTTGCCACTGGTGTCATGTAATGGAACATGAAAGTTTTGAGAACGAAGCGGTGGCCAAAGTGATGAACGACAATTTTGTTTGTATTAAAGTTGACCGTGAAGAACGACCAGATGTTGACCAGGTATACATGAATGCTGTTCAACTGATGACAGGACAAGGAGGTTGGCCACTCAATTGTATCACTTTGCCAGATGGTCGTCCAATTTTTGGAGGGACTTATTTCCCAAAAAATAAATGGGTAGATGTTTTACAACAATTGAATTCTGCTTACGAAAATGATCGTGAAAAAGTACTTGAATATGCAGCCAATTTAACTTCAGGTATTGAATCTTCAGAGATAATTTCGGTGAAAGAAGAGCAAAAACAATTTTCAGCTGATCGTTTAGCCGAAATGGTTGGTCAATGGTCTGTGAGCTTTGACAATTTTAGAGGTGGACCAAATAGGGCACCTAAATTTCCTTTGCCAAACAATTATGACTTTTTAATGCATTACGCCCATTTATATAAAGATGAATCAACCATGAAACACGTTGATTTAACGCTTGAAAAAATGGCTTTTGGCGGAATTTATGATCAAGTTGGGGGCGGGTTTGCTCGTTATTCAACTGATGCCGAATGGAAAGTGCCTCACTTTGAAAAAATGCTTTATGATAATGCGCAGTTGGTAAGCCTCTATTCTCATGCTTATCAACGCACTAAAAATGGCCTGTACAAACAAGTTGTTTACCAAACGTTGGCTTGGGTTGAGCGCGAAATGACTACTGAAGAAGGTTCTTTTTACTCAGCTTTAGATGCCGACTCAGAAGGTGAAGAAGGCAAGTTTTATGTTTGGACAAAAGATGAACTAAAATTAATTCTGGGCACCGACTACGATTTAGCTAAAGCCTATTATAACGTGAATACAAAAGGCGAATGGGAAGGCAATTATATCTTATTGAGAAATGAAAGTGACGCGGCTATTGCAGATGAATTCGAAATGAGTGTTCCTGAATTGAGGATGAAAATGATTTCCATTAATGAAAAATTGCTTTCTAAAAGAGCTAATCGCGTTCGTCCAGGTTTAGATGATAAAAGCTTAACGGCATGGAACTGTATGATGACCGTTGGATATTTGGATGCTTATCAAGCTTTTGACAACTCAACATTTATAGATGTTGCCATGAAAAATGTAAAGTGGTTTGAAAAAAACCAATGCAAAAAAGATGGCAGTTTGTATCGTACTTTTAAAAATGGTAATAGCAAAATTGACGGATTTTTAGAAGATTACGCTTTCGCAATCCAGATGTACGTAAAACTTTACGAAGTTACTTTTGAAGAGGAATATCTGGCTAAAGCCAAAGATTTAATTGACTATACCAATGAACACTTTGAGAATATAAATTCGGGCATGTATTTCTTCAGTTCTAATCTCAATCATGATTTAGTGGCACGTAAAATGGAACTTTCAGACAATGTGATTCCTGCAAGTAATTCAGTCATGGCAAATAACCTATGGTCATTGGGAGTTTACCTAGACGACACCTTGTATCAAAACCACGCTAAGCAGATGATGTCAAACGTCTATGATAAAATTCAAGAGTACGGGTCGGGTTATTCCAACTGGGGAATTTTGTTAATGAAAATGGTGGCGCCTTATTACGAAATTGCCATTACTGGTGATCAGTGGAAAGAAAAAACTCAACAAATCAATCAACATTATATCCCTAATAAATTACTTATGGGAGGTAAATCTGGAAAACTACCTTTATTAGAAGGCAAGTTTTTAGATGAAACCACTATATTTGTTTGTGTAAACCACAGTTGCAGAATGCCTGTGTCAACAGTTGAAGAAGCTCTAGAACAAATCAAGTAAATTTTAAATTCACATCTGGCTCTTTATAACCAGATTATTCCGCTGGAAATTCAATTCAGCAAAACCTTATTTTTGAAACCTATGCAAGATCAAAGCGCATTAGAATATAACACAGAAAGAAATAAAGTGGCAAAAGCCATCATCAAAGTGATGGGAGAGTTAAATCCACATTTAAGAGATGTTGAAGAATACAAGCCCAAATTATGGACACATTTATTCATCATGTCTGATTTTCAATTAGATGTTGATTCGCCTTATCCATTACCTGAACCAGCCAAATTAGCTGCTAAGCCAGATCGTGTTGCTTATCCGCAAACTAAAATAAAAGTTGGTCACTACGGTAAAACAGTTCAGGAACTAATAGCCAAAGCCTGCGAAATGGAACCAGGTGAAGAGCGTACAGCTTTAGAAAAGCACTGTGGGGCATTGATGAAAAGATTCCACCTTACCTTCAATTCAAGTTCTGTAGAAGATGAAGTGATCCTTGCTCATTTAACTAAATTGTCAGATGGGCAGATTAAACTTACTGACACCTCTTTTTTACCGAATACGAATGAAATATTGCGAGCTAACGGAGGGTCAAGCAATAATCAGAACAAGAATAGAAACAACAAGAATCGGAATAATAAAAACCGAAACAATAAGAACCGAAACAAAAGATACTAATCAATTATGGGAGCATTTGAAATTCATGGCGGCCAGCCTTTAAAAGGAGAATTAATTCCTCAAGGAGCAAAAAACGAAGCACTTCAAATTCTTTGTGCAGTTTTAATGACTCCAGAAAAAGTCACCATTTCAAATCTACCCGATATTATTGATGTCAATAAATTGATTAACCTCTTGCAAGCAATGGGCGTTAAGGTTGAAAAAGTTGAAAAGGGAACTTATACTTTCAAAGCCAAGGACATTGATTTGAAGTACATGCAAACTGAAGATTTTTCAAAGCGTGCGTCTTCATTAAGAGGTTCAATCATGATTATTGGTCCACTTTTATCAAGATTTGGAAAAGCTTATATGCCGAAGCCTGGAGGTGATAAAATTGGACGAAGAAGACTTGACACACACTTTGAAGGATTTCAAAAACTTGGGGCTAAATTCGACTTTGATCCTAAAAACTATTTCTATTCAGTTGAAGGAAAAAAATTAACCGGAACTTATATCCACATGGATGAAGCATCTGTGACTGGTACAGCTAATATTGTGATGACCGCTGTCATGGCCAAAGGTGAAACTGTTATTTACAATGCGGCTTGTGAGCCTTACTTGCAGCAACTGTGTAAAATGCTCAACAATATGGGCGCTAAAATTTCTGGTATTGGTTCTAACAGATTAACCATTAAAGGTGTGAAAGAAATGGGTGGATGTTTTCACCGCGTTTTACCTGATATGATT
Source organism: Bacteroidia bacterium (assembly GCA_030426825.1). GTDB lineage: Bacteria > Bacteroidota > Bacteroidia > Flavobacteriales_D > Crocinitomicaceae > Paracrocinitomix. The sequence continues at coordinate 26,339 of JAUHXX010000002.1, forward strand.
GAAATAGGATCATTCATTGGTTTAGCGGCAATGACCAAATCAGAAATCACCATTAAAGACGTGAGTTATCCTGAATTAGGGATAATGCCCAACGTATTTAAAAAGCTGGGTATTCAAATGGAGCTTAGAGGAGACGATATTTACATCCCTTCTCAAAAATCATATAAAATAGATACTTTTATTGATGGATCAATATTGACCATTTCAGATGCTCCATGGCCTGGATTTACGCCTGATCTATTGAGTATTGTGTTAGTAACAGCTACCCAAGCAAAAGGATCTTGTTTGATTCACCAAAAAATGTTTGAATCACGCTTATTCTTTACTGATAAATTGATTGATATGGGTGCTCAAATTATTTTATGTGACCCTCATAGAGCTGCCGTAATTGGAATGAATCACGAGCATCAATTAAGAGGAACGACAATGACCTCTCCTGATATTAGAGCGGGTGTTTCGTTATTGATTGCTGCTTTATCTGCTGAAGGTAAGAGTACCATTCACAATATTGAACAAATTGATAGAGGATACGAAAATATAGATGTTCGTTTGAACAATCTAGGTGCAGATATCAGAAGAATTGGCTAGTGAATTAAGTCAAACTTCCCTTTTTCACTGAATTCATCTCCCTCATACATGTACTTCAGCTTGAACATCAGTGTACCTGCATCAACTAGCTTTCCATTTTCATCCATGCAGTTCCACTTGAATGAGGCATCTTTGCTTTCAAATATCTTGTTACCTGAAGGGTTGTAAATTATTATGTGGAAATCATCCACAGGGCATTCAAACTCCACAAAAAAGTCATCATTTACACCATCACCATTAACAGATAATTCATCCATAACAGTTAATTTTTGATTGCAGCTTTGAGCAAAACTAAACTGAGATGCGACAATCAATGAAAGGGTAAAAAGTAATGTTTTCATGTTCTTAGTTGTTTAATACTTCATCAATTTACGAAAAAGGTTTCAAAATATGTTGAACTTGCTCCCAATAGCTTCTACCAAATAAATTCAGATGCACAAGCAATGGATAAAGTTGATTGATTGTAATACGATTTCTCCACCCTTGTTCTAGAGGATATAATTCATGATAATGATCAAACAATTTCTTATCAAAACCACCAAATAAGTGCATCATCCCTAAGTCCATTTCTCGGTGGCCATAATACACAGCAGGGTCTATTAAAACAGGCCCTTCAGAAGTAGAAAGATAATTACCAGCCCACAAATCACCATGTAACAATGACGGCCGTTCAACAGGATATATTTCGTTTATTTTTTTGTAAAATCCTTCAATAATTTTAGACTCTACATAATTCACTTCTCCTGAATTTACAGCCATTTCTATCATTGGTGCTAATCGTTCTTCAATTAAAAAGTCCTCCCATGAATCATGAAAATTATTGTTTTGTACCAAAGAACCAATAAAGTTGGATTCTCGAAAACCAAAAGAAATATTCGTTTTTTGATGCGTTTCAGCTAATTTTCGAGCGAAATCAGGCCAAAACATCTCATTTTTAGGTTTTTCTTCAAAAAACTCAAGTAGCAAATACTGAAAACTTTTATGTAGATTGAATTCGTATACCTTTGGTGTTTGAAAAGTATCTGAGAGCAGATTTAATCCCTCGCTTTCTTTTCTGAACATTTCAGGAAAATCAGATGCTGAATTGATTTTTACAACTTTTCTCTGATCTCCAGAAATTAATAAGAATACCTCATTGATGTCTCCACCCTGCAAACGAGTAGCAGTATAATCAGGAAAACGTTCATTGATTACAGAATGCATTACTTATTGTTCCAATTACTCATGGTTCGCTGCAAGCCTATTGTTACAAATCCCTTAATAAATTCACATGATGTCTTCAAACGGTCTTCCATTTGTTCCTCCTCTTCGGGATGCCAATTACCCAGTACATAGTTAACCTGACTGCCCTTATTAAATTCACTTCCTACTCCAAAACGCAAACGTGCAAATTGATTTGAGTTAAGAACGGCAATAATATCTTTTAAGCCATTATGTCCACCATCTGAACCCTTGCCTTTCATTCTCAATTTCCCAAAGGGCAGTGCTATGTCATCAGTAATTACAAGGATGTTTTCTCTCGGAATTTTCTCGGCCTGCATCCAATAATTTACGGCCTTGCCACTCAAATTCATGAAGGTAGAAGGTTGCAACAACACAAGTGTCCTTCCTTTAAATTTTACCTTGGCCACATTTCCTAATTTGTCTACCGAAAAAGCATCCTCAAAATCTTTCATGAAATAATCCAACACCTTAAAGCCAATATTGTGCCTTGTATTTTCGTATTTCTCTCCTGGATTTCCGAGTCCGACTATTAAATATTTCATAGATAAAAAAAGAAAGGTTGCCACGAATGTAGCAACCTTTCAGTAAAATATAGTTTAATTTAAACTGATCTTTATTCAGCTGCTGCTTCTTCTCCGCCTTCAGCTCCTTCTCCTTCTGCTCCTTCACCTTCTGCACCTTCTTCTTCTTCTTCCTCATCAAGATCAACAGCACCTCTAGACATTTTCACACTACAAACAACTGCAGATGGAGCATTTAAAATCTCCAAAGAATCTGTCATTAAATCTCTTACTCTCACAGACATTCCAATTCTTAATTTAGAAATATCAACTGTGATCGCATCTGGTAATTCACCAGGTAAAGCATAAACTTTAAGTGTTCTAAACACCTGTGATAATTTACCACCATTTAATACACCAATTGCTCTACCTTCTAATTTAACAGGTATGTTTACTTTAACTTTTTTGTCTTCTTTTAACTCGATAAAATCAACGTGGTTAATTTTATCTGTCACTGGATGATGCTGAATGTCTTGGATTACAGTTTTCACTTTTTTTCCTTCAATGTCAACATTGATAATATACACGTTTGGTGTATAAACCAATTTTTCCATGTCTGTGTGCTTAACGCTAAAGTGTGTTTGAGTGTCTCCACCATAAACAACACACGGAACGCGCATTGCGTTTCTGATAGCCTTAGCATCTTTTTTCCCTACGTTCTCTCTAAGAGAACCGCTCAATGATACTTCTTTCATTATATATTAATTATGTCCCTTTAATGGGGGACGGTTTATACGTATTAAAAATGAGTGCTAATTGACTCATGCTTTATTAAACTGCTAATCACAGAAGAATATAGACGAGCAACACTCAACACTTTTATTTTATCACTTTGTTTCTTTAACGGAATTGAATCTGTTACCACCAATTCTGTTAAAGAGGAATTTTCAATTCTTTCGTAAGCCGGGCCACTTAAAACAGCATGCGTACAAATAGCTCTTACTGATTTCGCCCCATTTTCAATAAATAAATCAGCAGCCTTTGTTAAAGTGCCAGCTGTATCTACCATATCATCAACCAAAATTACATCCTTTCCTGACACATCTCCAATCACTGTCATTTCAGCAACCTCATTCGCCACTTTTCTTTGCTTGTGACACATGGCTAATCCGATATCTAATTTTTTAGAGTACGAATTCGCACGTTTCGCTCCACCAGCATCTGGTGCAGCCATGATTAAATTCCCGTTATTCAATGATTCAATGTAAGGCAAGAAAATCGTTGAAGCATACAAGTGATCCACTGGAATTTCAAAAAATCCTTGAATCTGATCAGCATGTAAATCCATGGTCATGATTCTATCAGCTCCTGCTGTTTCAAGCATCATGGCCACCATTTTTGATCCAATAGCCACTCTTGGTTTGTCTTTTCTGTCTTGACGAGCAAAACCAAAATACGGAATTACAGCAACCACAGAATTTGCAGATGCCCTTTTCGCGGCATCAATCATCAACATCAACTCAAACAAATTATCTGTAGGAGGCATTGTAGACTGAATCAAAAATACATCTTGACCCCTAACAGTTTCTTCAAAAGATGGTTGAAACTCACCATCACTGAATTCTGTAACGATTACATTACCTAGATCTGCACCAAAATCTAAGGCGATTTTATTCGCTAATTCTTTGGTTGCTCGACCTGAAAATATTTTTACTCCTGCTGACATAGTAAAATGGTTCCATAATTTATGGGGGGCAAAGATAGCTACAAATATCGAAATACCAAAGACTGAGCTTAATTCTAGCAGAAAAATAGAAAGAAGTTCAACTAAAAATAATATTTTTACCTTCAATCTTAATAAAACGCTGGGAATCTGGCACAAAAACGAGTTCATGAAATATCACAAAATTGATCGCAACTTATTCATTGATAACAGAAAACGGTTTGCAAAAAACCTAAAACCTAATTCCTTAGCAATATTTAATTCAAATGATATCTATCCAATTAGTGCAGACAGCACTATGCCTTTTAATCAACACCGAGATATTTTTTATTTAACTGGCGTAGATCAAGAAGAGAGCGTTTTGGTGATTTTTCCTGATGCGCATGACCCAAAACATAGAGAAATTCTTTTTTTAAAAGAAACGTCTGAACTCATTGCTATTTGGGAAGGCGAAAAACTTACGAAAGAGGCAGCTTTTGAAACGGCTGGAATCAAGACCGTATTTTGGTTGGATCAAATGGAAAGCATCATGAAAGTGTTGATGTCGCAAGCCGAAAATGTGTATCTCAATACCAACGAGCATACTAGAGCAAATACAGAAGTTGAAACTAGAGAAGATCGATTTATTAAGACGTTCAAAGCAAAATATCCGGCGCATACTTATCAAAAAAGTGCACCAATCATGCATCAAATCAGGGCCATTAAAAATCCGATAGAGATTGAATTAATGCAAAACGCCTGCAACATCACTGACAAAGGGTTTAGAAGAATATTATCTTTTATTAAACCTGGTGTTATGGAGTATGAAATAGAGGCAGAATTGATGCACGAATTCTTAAGAAATCGATCAAAAGGTTGGGCTTATACACCGATAATTGCTTCGGGCCGCAATGCCTGTGTGCTACATTATATTGAGAACAATCAAGAATGTAAAAATGGTGATGTTATTTTGATGGATTTTGGTGCAGAATATGCCAATTACGCATCAGACATGACACGTTGTGTACCGGTTAATGGCCGATTTACAGAACGTCAAAAAGCAGTTTATAATGCGGTACTTCACGTTAAAAATGAAGCTGAAAAAATGCTGGTAGAAGGCACCATGATGGCTGAGTATCATAAAGAAGTTGGCCAAATTATGCAAGACCAACTTGTGCAACTTGGATTAATAGATCAAACGGATATTAAAAATCAAAATCCTGATTGGCCAGCATACAAAAAATACTTCATGCACGGAACCTCTCACTTTATTGGATTGGATACCCATGATGTTGGAAACTGGAGAGAACCTATTAAAGAAGGAATGGTATTCACATGTGAACCGGGTATTTACATTCCAGATGAAAATCTTGGTATTCGAATTGAAGACGATTTAGTGGTTCAAAAATCCGGCGACCCGATTAATTTAATGGGGCATATACCAATAACGGTAGAGGAGATTGAGGAGATTATGAATGCCTAGTTTCCATTTTCAAAATACAACTATATATTATTGCTTATCCGAAGCTTCAGAAAATGAAGATGGCGATAAAATTGACAAGGATGAAACCCTTGTTTTTCTTCATGGATTTCTAGAAGATCATTCCATTTGGGATCAAATTATCCCTTCTTTTTTACAAGATGGATACCAGTGTTTAAGCATTGACTTGCCTTGCCACGGTCAATCACGGTTTAACGAGGCAATTTGCACTATGGAGTTTATGGCAAATGCGGTTGACGCCCTTCTTTCAGAACTTAAACTCTCACCACGCAAAGTTGTTGGACATTCAATGGGTGGGTACGTTTCATTGGAGTTAAGTAAACTCAGGCAAATTGAACCCATTCTGTTACATTCAAACTTTTGGGCAGATCCTGAAGAGAAAAAAAATGATCGAAATCGGGTAATAGAAATCGTCAAAAAAAATAAAGCCTTGTTTATAAATGAGGCCATTCCTGGATTATTTGCTCCAATTAACAAAGCAAATAACAAAGAAGTTATCAATCAATTAATCAAAAAAGCAAATCTAATTCCTGCATCTGAAATATGTGCGGCAACAGCTGGCTTAAGAGATCGGGAGGCCTTTTATTCGCTCGATAACAACCAACGTTTCTCTATATTACATGGTGATTTAGATCCAATAATCCCTACCAAAAAAATGCTCAGTGAGCTAGACAAAGTGGCTAATTTTCATCTGTTTAGTAGCATGCCAGATGTGGGTCATATGGGAATTTGGGAAGATCCTAAAACAGTAATTAGCAGTATTAAAAGCATTCTAATCTCATAAATTAAAATATTTTTGTGCTTTTGCAGTTAATTGTAGATGTCGCAGCTATCTCTATGCAGTTGATTAAAAAACATATCGTTCCTTTTTTAGGATTGCTTTTATTAGCAAGCGGATTCGGTTGCTCAACAGAAAAAGATGCGGCATTGAATGTTGGTTATCATAACATGACAGCCAGATACAACGGCTATTTCAATGCACGAGTGTTAATGGATGAAGCTTTGCAAGACTTCAGAAATGCAGCAACTGAAGATTACACTAAAATTTTACCACTCGATTTATATCCTTCAAAAGAGGAAGTGCCACTCATTCAAGACACTTATGAAACGGCTTTTGAAAAATGCGAAAATGTCATTTTTAGACACAGTATGCCGAATGCTGAAAACGCGAAGAATAAAAATGTTGAGCATTGCAGATGGATAGATGACAATTGGTTTGTAATTGGCCAAATTCATTACACCAGACAAGAGTATAACAAGGCAGAAGAAATCTTTAAATTTTTACATGAATCTCCACTTTATAGAGATCAAGAAAGAGTGCATGAGGCTAGAATTTGGTTAGCTAAAACTTATATTGCTAAAGGCAACTTCCCAGAAGCTAAAAGATACTTAGCCATGTCACAAGTGAATATGGAAGCAGCTGAAGCTGCGGGCAAAGAAAAGAAACAGAAATTGTCAAAAACAGCTAAGAAAAGGAAAAAGAAACAAGAGAAGAAAGACAAGAAAAACGGTGTTAAAAAACCAGTTCCTTTTCCCAAAAAACTCAAAGACGATTACGAGATTGCAATGGCCGAATTTCACATTGCCAAAGAAGAATACAAGAAAGCCATTGAACATTTAGAAAAAGGAATTGACCTGACTAAAAAGAAAAAGCGAAAAGCGCGTTATCAATTCGTTTTGGCTCAATTGTATCAAAAAATTGGAGATGGTGGGAATGCCGCAGCGAATTTTGACGAAGTTGTTCGTTCTCCAGCACCATACGAAATGCGCTTTCAAGCTCAAATTAACAAGGCGCTATCAGCTACAACAGGTGGTGAAGAACTGAGAAAAGAGCTTGCCAAAATGCTAAGAGATCCTAAGAACTTTGAATATAAAGATCAAATTTATTTTGCCTTGGGTGAAATTGAATTCAAAGATGGAAACATTGACTTGGCTAAAGAAAATTATAGCGCTTCAGCATTTCATTCAGTAAAGAATGATCGTCAAAAAGGTCAAAGCTATTTGAAACTTGGTGATATTACATTTGATGAAAAGGATTATTTAAGCGCTCAAAAATATTATGACAGTTGTGTTCAAGTATTACCTGAAGAATATGAAGGCTACGAGCAAATTAAGGCGAAAGCTGATGGACTATCAGATTTAGTTCTTCATTACGAAACCTATGTATATGAAGATTCTGTACAGGTAAAAGCACAAATGCCACCGGATGAATTAGAAAAATACCTGGAAAAGCAGGTCAAACAAATGATTGAAGATGAGAAGAGAAGAAAAGAAGAAGAGCAAAGACGTTTATTAGCTTCACAAAGTCGAATTAAAAACTCCGGAGCGACTTCTGGTAGTGGCTCTAAATGGTATTTTTATAACCAAAAGGTGTCTTCAAGCGGTTTCAATGATTTCAGAGCGCTTTGGGGTCAGAGGATTTCAGAAGATGATTGGCGAAGAATGAATAAAACTTCCTATAGTTCAGGAGAGGGCTCTGAAGATGGTGCCGATTCCACTGACTTTGTGGAAGCAGATGAAGATACACTGACTGTGGATATGTTAATGGCCGGTCTACCCTTAACTCCTGAAGCAATGGACTCATCAAACAACAGGTTAATGAATTCGTTGTACATGTTAGGAATAATTTATAAAGAGCAACTAAAAGAAGAACCTGAAGCCATTAAATACTTTAACAAAGTTGTCGATAAAAAAATTGAACACCCTAAGGTTTTACCAGCTCTTTATCAACTGTATTTGATTTACAATAAAAAAGGATCCTCGCAAGCAGACACTTATAAAAACCAAATTCTCCGTGATCACGCCGAAAGTGAAATTGCACAAATTATCAAAGACCCTAATTATTTGGCTGACAAACGTGAGCGTGAGCAAGAAGAATTAAATGTTTATTCTAAAACATTGGATCATTACCGTTACAGAAGATATCCTAATGTACTCGCAAAATGCAACGAAATAATAGCCTACGATTCAACTAATCAATACATTAATAAATACTATTTATTAAAAGCATTTGCAATCGGAAAAACAGACCCCGGGAATGCCGAAGCCATTAAAAGTCCGCTACAAAAACTATATGATTTAAGCCCTGAATCAGAAGAAGGAAAACAAGCTAAAGTCTACTTAGATAAACTTGCTGCTGGATTTTCGATTGTAAAACCAGATACTGTTGTGGCTCCAGAATCGCCTTACACTTATGATGAAACAACAGAACATTACTTTGTTCTAATTTTCCCGAGTTCAGCGGGTAGAATAAATCAAACAAAAATTCAACTTTCTAATTTCAATAAAGAGTTTTTTAGAAGCAAGGGGCTCACCATCACGAATACACAGATGGGAACAGAAAACCAACTTTTATTAGTACAAAAATTCCCGAACAAAGAGGAAGCGGCTAATTATTTATTGTCTTTTAATTCAACATCTGCCAAACCAACTATTGGCAGAATGGCAACCGAATACGAGCACTTTTTAATTAACAAAGCAAACTTTGGTGTGCTCTTCAAATCTATGGATCTTGCTAGCTATTTAGAGTTTTACAAAGAGAAGTATCCGTAATCATATTCTTGGTCTAATTGTTGTCAACAATTCTATAAAAAACAATGAGACGCCTTCATTTTATACTCATTATTACAATTAGCTTTTCCTTGACAGGATGCTTTGAAATCATTGAAGAAGTGAAACTACAAGCTGATGGAAGGGGAAAATTAAAATACATCATCAATTTCAGTCAAAGTTCAAGTAAAATCAAATCACTTTTGCTAATGGATGAAGTCGAAGGACAAGCTGTGCCAAGCAAAGAGAAAATTAGATACGAATTTCAGAAAGTCGTCAATAAAACAAAAAATGTATCCGGTATTAGTAATGTTAAAAGTCAATCTGATCTAGATAATTTTATTTTCACTTACCAATGTGATTTTAAAGAGGTTGAAAACCTAAATGCAGTTATGGATTCTGTCAAAGGCGCGGACAATCAAGACTTGAATTTAAACGAAAAGTACTTCAGTTACTCTCGTTCAAATAAAATTTTTAAACGTAAAGGAGATGACTTACTCAAAGAACAGTACTCAAAAATGACGGACGGTCAAAAAGTAATTTTTGTTGGAGCAACATATACCTGTTTATATAGATTTCAAGGTGAAATAGATAGTTTAAAATCAGTCTATGGTAAAATGTCTAAAGACAAGTTAACTGCTTTTAGTAAATTAGACGTTTTAAAACTTACCGAAAACGGTCAGTATCTCAACCACGAAATAAAACTCAAATGAAGCATTTCATTTTATCCTTAATACTTTTTACAACCAGCAACTTTGCATTTTCTCAAGATTTGAAAGAGAAAATTAATGACAAGGCATCCTTTGTATTTGTTATCAACGGAGCGGTTACCATGCAAAAAGTATCTACAAGAGATATAGATAATTCAAGCTTATTCAAAGAATTGTTGGATGAATTTTTTAGAAGAAAAGTTCCTGTGGTAAGCCTGGATGGTTTTGGGGTGGACTACAATCAGAGCATGTATTTTGCCTATGAGAATGATACAGATGTAAATATGTCTTATTTCACCTACCACATCAATGATCTGGAATCTTTCGAAAAAGTGGTAAAAGAAAAAATGGAGCACAACGGTTTTGAAGCTAAAAATGGGTTAAATGTACTTTCATACGATTATGACAGCAAATTGATATGGAATGCGAACACGGCACTCTTGTTAATCGCGGATTATGTTGGCCGTCAATACAATGAATACAATTATTGGTATGATGACTATTACTACGAAACAACTGAGTCAGCCGAAGTCGCGGTTGATTATGAGGCCATAGAAAATATGACTCAAGAAGAGTGGGAAGCGTACATGAATGAAGTGAAAGAAAAAGAAGCAAAAAAGGCCGAAGAAGAGCGTCTTGCACGAGAGAAAAAAGAGAAAGAACGAGAAGAGAAACGCGCAAAAAAAGAAGCCTATGTCAATAGTAAAATGTGGGAGAGAGCAGCTACTTTCTTTTCTGATGACACCAAAACTAAAGGCCAACAATTCAAGGGTCAATTAAATTCTTCAGCGGACGCAAGTTTATGGTATGACAATCATATTTCATTCTTTGATCTGTTCTGGTATGGGAGATACATGGGATATTACAATCCTTATGGCTCTCTTTTTAGCATGGGGAATTTTTTCAACGGTGAATTAACAGCCGATCTATACCTTAACGAAACTGACATCCAAGTAAAGAGTGAAATGACTTATCACGGTGAATTGGCTGATGCGTTTGGTAAAATCTACAGCCAAAAAATCGATAAGCAATTCACCAAATATTTAAGCAATTCGGATTTAGGATTTGCAAGTTTCGCTTTCGACACTGAAGAGATGCTAAATGCCTATCCAGATATCATTGAGCAAATGATGTTGAGATATGATACAACCATGGCAGATGAATACAGTCTTTTTGCTGATTTGTTTACTTTGATTATTGATGAGGAAAACATTGCAAACGCTATAACCGGAGATGCTCTTTTTATCCTCAATGAAGTTTCTAAAAAAGAAGTGGAATATTATACGTACGATTATGATGAGAACTATAACTATGAACGAAAATTGAAAACACGCATTGAATTATTACCTGATTTCTCTTTTCTAATGGGCTCAAAAGAAGAAGGATTAATTAACAAAATGTTCAAGTTAGGGGTTAAACACGAGGGCCTAGAAAAAGTTGACAAGGGTTATAAGATGATTGATAAATGGAACGATTTCCCTTTCGATTTATATTTCGCATATGACCAAGAAGTGTTAATTACCACAACTTCTAAAAAACAATTGGCGCAATTCATTAATGGCGGTTCTGGTGAAAAACTAGCTGCTGATAAAAGTAAATTGGTGACCAAAAATTCGGGCGCTATGTATTTAGATGTGCCTACATTGTTAGGGCAGATTTTGACCTATGATGATTTAGGCAGAAGTGAGAGAAGAGTTTTTACTGCCATGCAAGAAGACCTTCAAAGCATGTCAGCCAAGTTTTTCAACAAAGGAGGATCAACATTCATTGAAGCTAGCACCAAAGTTCCTTCAACTGAAGAAAACGGAGCGCTCTATTTGTTGCATTTTATTGATCACATGATCGATACAGAAAGAAATCGATAAGCCTATCCTTCTTCCTCGGCTTTCTTCTTAAAAATAAGTCCTAAAAGGCAAATCACACCTAATGGAATTGGATAAAACCAAAAATCCAATAGTTCGTCCATATGACCGCTACTATTTCCTAATGAGTACATGGTAGCAGCGCCACCAAAACATAACACCATTAATACGGCTAATAATCCTTTACTCATAATGTCTAAATTTAAATCACACCTCTTGCTTTTAGCTCCAGGTATTTGTTAATACTATCCACAGTTAAATTTTCAGGTGTTGTTAAAACAGTTTGAATACCGTTCTTCCTCAATTCCATGGCCACTTTCTTTTTGTCCATGGTGTACTTCTCCGCAAAAGTTTTCAGGTAGATATCCCTTACATGTTTAGGCTCCATTTCAGTTGCCTTTTCGACTTCAGTATTCTCAAAAAAGATGACCACCAACACATGTTTTTGATTCACTCTTCGTAACATTGGTAACACCCTTTTCAATGCATAATCTGATTCAATGTTGGTGTACAACATGATGAGTGACCGACCCTTAATATGATTACGAATTCCATGATACAGCAGTTCGTAATTTGACTCTAAGAATCGTGTTTTTTGACGGTACAAAATCTCCATGATTTTGCTCAGCTGATTTTTTGAACGATCTGCTGCCAACTTAGCCCCTAACTTATCTGAAAAGGTCATCAAACCCACTTTATCACCTTTGCGAATACAAATGTTGGAGAAGGCCAAAGTAGAGTTGATGGCATAGTCTAAAAGCGTCAATTCATTGAAAGGCATCCGCATAGTTCTGCTTTTATCAATAATGGCATAAACCTGTTGCTCACGCTCATCTTGATACTGGTTCACCATCAATTCATTTCTTCTTGAGGTTGCTTTCCAGTTTACCGTTCTGATATCATCACCCTGAACATAATTTTTAATTTGCTCAAACTCATTGTTATGTCCTAGTCGTCTAATTTTTTTAATTCCTGTGGCTGCCGTTTTTGCGAATACCTTGAGCTCGTATTGCTTCATCTGGATGATTGAAGGATAAGCCGGCACCATTTGTTTGGCTTCAACAACAACTTTTCGTTGAATGATATGCGTTAAACCTGAGCAAAACACGTTGATGTTTGAAAATTTATATTCTCCTCTATCTGTAGGGTGGATGACATAATCAAACAGTACTTCTTGCTCGTTTTCAAGCATTGCTGAGAACTTTAAATCCCGCAATTGTAATTGGTGGGGAGGATTATCGTAAACAATGGCTCTGATTCTAAAGCTATAATTGCTGCCAATAATTAGTTTTACCTTATTATCATCCCCAACAGAAAGTGGATTCATGACATCCCTTTCACCGTCAATGGGATTCTTTTTAATGAATAAAATAAACAATTCAAGGATAGCCAATGCCAAGAACAAGGCTAAAGCAGCCTGCGCCACCAAAAACATTCCACTGTAAATAAAGCCAAATACAAACAGGGTTGCCACCGCAACCAAGCCGATAAAAAACTCATAGGGAAGATATAGTCCTTTGATTACTCGCATTCTATCTTGGCACCTCTACTTCTCCAATAATTTCTTGAACAATGTCCTCCGTTGAAATTCCTTCCATTTCCGCTTCGGGTGTCATTATAAGCCTATGATTTAACACGTGCGGTGCTACGAATTGAACGTCATCCGGAATCACGAAATCTCTACCTCTTATAGCAGCAAAAGCTTTAGATGCTTTCATCATTGACAATGAAGCTCTTGGAGATCCACCTAAATACAACTTCGCATGATTTCTAGTTTTATCTGTGATTTGAGCGATATAACTCAATAATTGGTCTTCAATTCTAACTTTTTCTACTATATCTTGAATTTCATTCAAGTCTTTTGGTGTAAAAATTCCTGCAAGGCTATCCAATGAAGGTGCTTTAATATTGCTCTTATATCGATTCAATATTTCTTGCTCTTCAGTCAATGAAGGGTAACCAATTTTAATTTTGAACAAGAAACGGTCTAGTTGTGCTTCAGGTAAATTATATGTTCCTTCTTGCTCAACCGGGTTTTGAGTGGCCAACACTAAGAAGGGAAATTCCATTTTATACACTTCTCCATCATAAGAAATTTGACGCTCTTCCATCACCTCAAATAAAGCCGCTTGTGTTTTTGCAGGAGCACGGTTGATTTCATCAATCAACACAATATTTGAAAATACAGGACCTTTTTTAAAGGTGAACTCTGAATTCTGTAGATTAAACACAGAGGTACCGATTACATCAGATGGCATTAAATCGGGTGTAAACTGAATTCTTGAAAAATCAACAGACAAAGTTTTAGAAAGCACTTTAGCCGTTAAAGTTTTTGCCACTCCAGGAACACCTTCAAGCAAAACATGTCCATTCGAAAAAATCGAAATTAACAACAAGTCAACCATATCGTGCTGTCCGATTACGAATTTACCAATCTCTTCACGTGTTTTCGTAACTTTTTGATTAATGAATCCGAGATTCAATCCTGAACTGAACATTTGACTAGCCTCTTGAGTATACGACCCACTTCCTTCTGGAGGCGTCACAGAACTAGCTCGTTCAACAGGAGCAACTCCTCCTGAACTTAGACCAGAGTTTGATTCTTCTGAGCCACCTGTGTTTTGACCTTCATTCTGGTTTTTCTCCTCTTCAGGATTCGTGTTGTTTTGATCTTCCATTATCTACAATTTTTATAAAAATATTCTATTTTTTGATGCAACATAATCAGTTGGTCATCAGTTACTTCACTTATACCCTCTAATTGCTCAAACAAATTAAATATATCAACAATGAGGTTTTTATCTACTTGAGATTTAATTGCCACTTTATCGATAAACTTATCATCAGCTTTTTTGGTTAGTATATAGTAGCGCTCTGCTATAAAATTCAAGAAGGTTTTTTCTTTTAAACGGATTAATTTACTGTGCGATCCGCTCTGCATATACAGTGATGAGAGTGTATTGACATACTGCATAGAAGTGTTCTCTTTTAATTCGGCTGCAGGAATCACTTCTTGCATTCTTCTGCCCTTAAACAAGGCATACAAAATCGCTCCAACCAGCAGAATAATCAATGCCCACACCAGTGGTGGATGTTTCATGATGAATTCTAGCATAGATCTACGCTCTTCTCCTCCCCCTGGATCATCATTTCCATATTCATAATGTGATTCTAAATTATATCGATCCCATTGCACACGGCCATGTGGAATATGCTCAAGCATGTGCTCCGCATAGATAAAACCATCTCGTTTCATCATTGAGATATTGGTGAAACAATAGGGAATACTATGAAAATAAATCCACCCTTCACCATGCTGCAAACGAATGAAATTGACCTGATCTTTAGTGTTTCGCCCCATCATTCTCGGAGGATCCAAATAACTTAAAAAATTAGTTGTATCAAAATGATTCCAAGTTTTTTGTTCTGTTTTATTATTATAAACGTACTTGTATTTATAGCGCTTTGAGCTCAATTCAGGATGTGAAAACTTTAAATGTTGAACTGAGTCTGTTTTACTGTTTTCACTAAACAGGTATTCTGCATCATAAAAAAACTCTTGGCAAATTCTGTAAGGAAATGATCGTGCTGCAATAAAGGCTGTGTTCCCCTTCTCCACAAAATCCATTAAAAATTCGGCAGTGGAATCTTCCATATAATTGGTCCGACCAATGAAAAAATAGATGTCATTGATTCTGGCATTATCTTCTAATTCCTCTTCTAGCGTATTTTCAATACTCAGGAAATTTCCAAACATGCCAGCAGTATCCAACAATTCTTTTAACATGAAGGTGCCGTAAGGACCCTTGTCATCAGGATCAAAAGTCTCAGTCCAATTATCAGAAATATAAGTATCTGAACTGCTTCCTTTACCGCCAAAAAAATAAAGTAATACTACAAAGATGATAATCACACCCGCTATAATCGATATTTTACCTGCCTTGCCCAATTACTTAACTCCTAGTTTATCCAAAAATCGGGTGAAATTTGGTTTGATTTGTTCAAATTTTGTAGCGTCTAAATCTCGTTTTCCGTACCAGATAATTTCAAAAAAACTAACGGAAACATTGAAGTCATCAAATTCTTTCTTCCCTGACATTTCTCTCAAATAGTGAAAGTTTGTTTTTTCTTTTTCCCAATCAATCCATTGCTTTTGGGCAAGATCTCTGATGATAAAAATGAAGTAAATTCTAACAGCCCCACGGTAATCTTTGTTGGCTAAAGCTTCTTGTAAAAGTCTTTCTAATTCTGTCAATGGAATCTCGACAGGGTTAACATCCTCTAAAACTATTTCACCTGTAATTTTCTTGCCTTTCTTAGGTGCATTTATGTATAGATAATAGATCAAGAATATCAATGCGAGAATTAAAATCCCCATAAGAATATAACCTATTGCACCAAAACCTTTGAACGAAGGCGCATCCATTGAAGGCGGATCGTAACTTGACGAAGAACTTGAACTTGAAGAATTGTCTGGCCGTTCACCACTTCCGCTTCCGTTGCCACCATTTCCATTACCACCACTTCCATTTCCGCCACCATTCCCATTTCCAGAACCGTACTTTTTTTTGGCGTCATTGTATTCTTTGTTCGACTCATAAGTCCATTGACGACCAGGACCATTCTCTACACCTTCATAACGAATTCCATCTCTTAAGTCTTGCCATTTTTTCTCGTCAAGCTGATGGTCGTATAATTCATCTCCATTTTGAGCTTGGGCACAAATGGATATCAGTAAAAACGATATGAACAATGCCAATTTATTCATGATCGTCTTCTGTTTCAAAAGTTTTGTTTCGCTTTCCGAATCGCTCTAATCTTTCAAACAATCCCTTGGCGGTTTTCATTTCATTGGATGAGTAATAAGAGAATGAAAAAGAGAGGGCGTAAATGGACAACATAAAAAAGAAGAAAATACAATAAATCAGTGCCGAAACGAAAGCCTTAATTACCGCATATCCATCAAAAACTGTAATGGTCATGTATTCCGTAATTTTCTCAAACATGGAGATAAGATCGAATTCTCCAAAGCCTCCCCCTAAAGGATTATTCAGTGTACACAGAAAAATTAATGAGATCAATACAAAAATTGCAAATGAACCCAAAGAATCGCCATAAGCACCTTTTCCTAAACTAAATGAATTTCCAAAAGCCGTGAAAAAATCCTTCTTCTCAATTGCAATTAACGGTGGTATCATACTCAAGAAAGGCGCCGCGAATAACAATAAAAACAGTAAGTTTCCTGGTGCAAAAATCAAAACACTAAGCACAAGGAGGGTATAGATATACATCCAAACCAAACGCTTTGCAAGAAATTTAAAATACCCTGAAAAAAGGCCTTCATCCTCATCTTTTTGAATACAATAAAACACGGCACAGAATATTAGGGCAAGAATTAAACTCCACGCCAATAATTTATAGAGCGCAAAATAAATCCCAGTACCGAACATGGTCCCCCACAATTCAAGCATACCTAAATTATAATTGAAGTCATTATAATCGAAAATAAAAATGGCAATTAATAGACCAACTAAAATCGGGAAAATGATGGAGAAAAAAAGTTGTGTGATATTGGATGCATACTTAATGAATAAGTAAAAAGTGTCCGTAAATACTTCACTGGTTTTTCGAATTTTATTCCATTCTATTTTTCGTTTAGGAATGAACCTTGGCACTTCTTTAACTGCAATTTTTTCAGGGTATTTACGTGCCACTAAAAACGGATAAATTACATAATAGGCTATAATTATACCAAATGAACTCAAGATAATCATCCATTTAGACCATGCTGGCATCACATTATAATATCGAGTAACATAACTTTCTAGGAAACCAGCAATAATGAAAAAAGGGACCAAACTTAACATGATCATCAAGCCCCGCTTAGCTGAAAAAATTAGAGATTGTGCTCTTGAATAGGACCTTGGAAACAAGATGCCATTACCCACGGTAATTCCCGCTCCGCCAGCAATAACAATTGATGAAATTTCAAAAGCACCATGAATCCATACCGCTAAAAAAGAAGTCAATAACAATTGTTTCCCGTAAAACCACCATTGAAAAGAACCTAACATAATGCCATTACTTAACAACATCAAATAGGTTCCCATGGTCGCAAAAATCCCCAATACAAACGTCATAAATGCCACCATAATATTATTCAAGGTTATCCTCAAAAACATTGAAGTTTGCGGCATCTCTCCATACACACCCATAGGGTCGCCATTAGCAATTCGCTCTTCAGTAGCACGAACATACCCTTCTCCCAAAATAATATCTACAAAATTTTGATCGTAGTGCTGTGATACGGCACCAACAATTATAGCTAGACCAAAAAAGATAAAGGCCATTAACATGTTGCGTCTTGCTCTATACAATTCTAGAGGCAGAGAAACTTTCCAGAATTGCATAAAATTTCCAAGCGGTTGCTTTTTTTGCTTGTATAAACTTGTAAAAACACCTTGTGCCAACTGATTTAGATAGACACGTACCGATCGTCTGGGGTAAAACGTTCGTGCATAAGAAAGATCTTCTGTAATCTCAGTGAACAATTCAGAAACCTCATCCGGGTCATTGTTCTTACGACCCGCAAGCTTCTCAAAACGAGCCCACTTTTTTTTATTTTGCTTTATAAAACTGGTTTCCTTCATTTCAGGCGTTTTAAATTTAGCATTTTTATTGACAGATAATACATAAATCTTTGTTCACACTTTGGCCCATTTAAAACCATTTTGATACAAAGCCTTTTTTGACTAATCTATTAATCCAATAGACGAAACACGTTAATTCCTCGTTTTTTCTTGCGCTGCATTGTATTTTAGTTTAATTTTGTGCCGGATAAGATGAAACACGCTACTATGAAACTTAATAATTGGTCAAAAATATTCGGAACTACCGCAATTTTGCTTGGTTTTTCTTGCATCAGTTATGCTGATTTATCTATAGAAGGTCATTACCAAGGAAAAAATCTTTATGTGCAAAGTCCAGAAAGCGAAGATGGCTTTGGATACTGTGTGAATCGAGTTACCGTTAATGGTAGCCCATCATCACATACGGTGCAAGCTAGCGCCTTTCAAGTTGATATGTCAGAATTTGACATTAAAATTGGCGATAAAGTGTTGGTTGTTTTTGAACATGAAGAAGGTTGCAAACCTAAACTGTTAAACCCAGAAGTATTATTACCGAAAAGCACCTTTGTTTTAGATGAAATTTCATGTAAACCTGACGGCACCCTGACATGGGTAACCACTGGTGAGTCTGGGGCTTTAACTTATCAAATTGAACAATACAAATGGAATAAATGGGTTGTTGTTGGTGAAACTAACGGGATTGGAAACGAAAATCCAAATGAATACCTATTTAACTTATCACCCCATTCAGGCGAAAACAAAGTGAGAGTTTCTCAAACTGACAACACTGGAAAAAAACGTGTTTCAAAAGAAGTTGTTTTTGAATCTGAAAATGTATTGGAACCAGAAATGAAAGATGTAAATGGTGAGTCCATTTCTTTTGTATCAAACGGCACTGAAGTAATTACAAAATATGAGATTTTTGATGCTTACGGAAACATTGTAAAAAAAGGAATGAATTCATCTGTGAATTGTTCTAATCTTAAAAAGGGCTTATATCACGTGAATTATGACAATAAGCACGAAAAATTTATAAAAAAATAGATCTTAACCTATTCTATTTAAAGGCCTTACTGTGTAGTGAGGCCTTTTTTGTTACAATTCCATGACATAAATCAGCCCAAGGCCAGCTATTGATAGGTTCTAGCACAATTCTATTCACTTAAGATTACAACCGTTCATACATTCTTTGTTGAATTCTAGAAGAGATTTGGTTATTTTAATCGCTTAATAACTAAACTAACCTCAAAAACATGAAATTATTATCTACTGCGTTACTATGCATAGGTCTTGTTTTTTCTAATGCTTACGGTCAAGAGACTGAACAGAAAAAGGGCTATGTAGAGGGCGAAATGCTAGTTCAAATTACTGCGGATGGCAGTATCAGAGACCTGGCTAAAAAAGCCCCAGAAAATATGGAGTTCACCATAGGTGAATACATCTCTCCTCCTATGAGAGTTTACTTGATTAATTTTAATCACCATAACATTCCAAATCACCAAATGTTGAACTGGTTGTATGAGCAAGAAGAAGTTTCTTTAGCTCAAAATAATCACTACATCACCTTGCGTTCAACATTACCAAATGATGGAACTGCCTTCAATACACAATGGCACCACAATAATACAGGTCAAACTGGTGGAACAGTTGATGCTGATATTGATTCAGATTTGGCATGGGATATTACCACAGGTGGTCAAACTGCAACAAATGATGATATCGTAATTTGTTTGATCGAATCTGGAAACTTGGATCACAACGATATTGTAGGAAACAAATGGATCAACGCTGCTGAAGCAGCTGGAACTCCAGGAGTTGATGATGATGGAAATGGATACACTGATGACATTTCTGGCTGGAACCCAGTTGCCAATAACGGAAACTACGGAACAGGTGGACACGGAACAAATTGTTTAGGAATGATGGGAGCTGTTGGAAACAATGGCTTATTAGTTGCTGGAGCAAACTGGGATGTGAAATTGATGGTTGTTGGAGGATACAGTATTTCAACAGATGCTAATGCCGTTGAAGCATACACTTATCCTTTAGAAATGAGACAGCTATGGAACTCATCAGGAGGAACTCAAGGTGCATTCGTTGTAGCTACCAGTTCTTCATGGGGAATAGATGGTGAAGACCCATCTGGACACCCAATCTGGTGTAATTTCTACGATACCTTAGGATACCATGGGATTTTAAATGTTGGAGCAACAACTAATTCAAACTTAAATGTTGACGTTGCAGGTGATATGCCAACAGCATGTGGATCACCATATATGATTGGTGTGGGAAGAACAGACCACAATGATAATACAGCTGGTGGATACGGTCAAACTACAATTGAACTTGGAGCACCAGGAATTAACGTAGTAACAACTGCAAATACTAACACAACAACGACAACTACAGGAACTTCATTCTCTTGTCCATTAACTGCAGGAGTTATTGGACTCGCCTACTCAATACCTTGTACAAACTTCATGGGAATTGTTACCGCAGATCCGAAAGCAGGAGCCGACCTTGTACTTCAGGCCTTATTGGATGGAACAGATCAGATACCTGCTTTGGCATCAAAATTCGTTACTGGAGGAAGACTGAATTCTAGAAACACGCTCGACTCTTTGATGGCAGCCACTTGTTCTGGATCCTTATGTTTAGCTCCATCATCCATTTCTACATCAAATATTGGAGATACAGGAGCTGATATCAACTTTAACCCATACACTTCTGGTTCTTCCACTAAAATTTACTGGAGAGAAGTTGGAACTACACCTTGGAATCAAGTGCCAAACGCAAGTTCACCACATTCTTTAACAGGTTTAACCGCTTGTACAGATTATGAATATTATTTAATCACTTATTGTGGTGCAGATTCAAGTAGTAATACGAGTACAGTTACATTTACAACAACAGGTTGTGGAGCTTGTATCGATTTAAGTTATTGTGCATCTAATGCAACTGATGGAATTGACGAATGGATTGAAGACTTCGCAATCTCCACTTATACTAATGCGTCAGGAAATGACGGAGGATTTGGAGACTTTACTGCAACAAGTTCAATTCAATTAGATAAAACTGTTCCTTACTCGTTTACGTTAACACCTGATTGGGCTGGAACACTTTATGATGAATACACACGTATTTGGATTGATTTAGACCAAAGTGGAACATTTGAAGCTTCTGAGATTTTATACGATCAGGGTACTGCTTCACAAACTTCTCCTATTACGGGATCTATTACTGTGCCTGGTACTGCACTAAACGGAAGTACCAGAATGAGAATTCAATTGGCTTATCAAGGTACAGGTCAAACTACCTTACCACCAGTTTGTGGATCATTCCAATGGGGTGAAGTAGAAGATTATTGTGTTGACATTCAAGACGCTAATCCATGTAATTTAACTGTTACAGAAACAATTACAGATGCAACTTGTAACGGTGGATCTGACGGAGCAGTAACTTTAAATTCAGTTACAGGCGGAACATCACCTTACACGTATAGCTGGGCTCCAGGTGGAGCAACCACACAGTCTATTACTGGACAAGCTGCTGGATCATATACTGTAACAATTACTGATGCTGCTGCATGTAGCTCTTCATTTACTTATGTTGTAGGTGAACCTGCAGCAATGACAGCAACTTCAAACGTAACAGATGTAACATGTAATGGTGATACTGACGGAGCAATTGATTTAACAGTTAGTAATAATCAAGGAGCAATGACCTTTGCATGGACACCAGGTGGAGCTACTACTGAAGATATTTCTTCATTATCCCCAGGTGCTTATACGGTTGTTGTAACTGACGCGTCAGGTTGTACAGGTACGTTTAATGCTACAGTTGGTGAACCTGCTCCATTATCAGGAACTACGTCTACTACATCTATTCAATTTGGAAATGATGGTGCAATTAATTTGACTGTGACTGGTGGTACTCCTCCTTATTCTTATAACTGGGATAGTGGATTTGCAACTACTGAAGATCTGTCTGGATTGAATGTTGCTGGTGCCTACACGTGTGTTATAACTGATGCTAATGGTTGTACAACCACTGTTTCTGCTACTGTAGATTCTGAACTAGGAATTGGTGCAAATGAATTAAATTCAATGATTATTTATCCTAATCCATCTCATGGTTTAGTGAACATTGCTTTCAAGACGGATGTAGATGCAAGTATTATTGTTTACAATTCAATGGGTCAGAAACTGATCGAAACAAGTACTTTAGGAAATCAAATTTTAGAGTTAGATCTAAACGAATTTGCCACTGGTGTATATGTTCTAAATATTAGAACTGATGCTGGTGACCAAAGAGTTGAGAGAATCACTATTAAGAGATAATCCTAATAAATAAATTAGAAAATGGCCGTTAAGCAATTGCTTAACGGCCATTTTTTTGAAACCTAACTCACGAAATAACAAGCTTAATTAATAATATTTCCCATGTGAATTTCGGTGAGAATGTTTTTTAAAGTGCTAACGTTAAATGGTATTGTAGTTAAATATTAAATCACGATTCTCACATGTTCTACTACTTTATGTCGCCATTTTAAAAAGGTAACCTTTTGCATTTCCACAAGGATGTAATGAAAACTAATTTAGGCTGTAAAAAATTAAGGCACGGATCTGGCTATCTTCACTTAAAACAAATCAAATGGCCAAAACAATCTCATTAATAACCCTACTGCTATTATTAGCCGCTCCTTTCATAGGAAATGCTCAAGAGAAAACAGAAAAACTACAACAATTCAACAATTTTACTGCAAGCTTTGAAGTACCAGCGGGTAAAACTTGGGTGGTGAATCAAATCTTTTCAAGTTTCTCAGCGGGCGTAGAAACTATGGCAGACGGAACAGCCAAAGTAACTCCGATAAGAATCTTTATCAAAACCTTTAATGGAGATATCAAAACAGACTGGCAAGGGAATCGCTTTGGACCTCAAGTGTTTCAATCTAACAGCACATACTCGTCAATTCCGTTTCCATTAACATTGCCTGAAAAAACGACTATAAGCTTTGTAATTATACAAGGTGACCCGGGAAAATGTAAAGCATTTGACGGATCAGCTTACATCACTTATACAGAACTAACGAATGAGAAATAATATGAGAACTTTTATCCTTATACTATTTGTGTTACCGCTTAGTCTGCATGCACAAACTAAAAAAGAATTGATGGATCAAGTGGACCAGCAAAAGTCAACCATTGATAGCTTGCAAAAAGTGATCGCCAATTTTGAGAACATAGTTGAAAACAGAGACCGTTCAATCAACATCCTTAAAGAAGATAGAAACACGCTCGGTCAGGAAATTCTGGACTTTCAAGCTTTAGTGCGAGCACAAAGAGTTGACATTGCGAAGCTTAAAAAACAAACTGAAATTGGAACCGCTAAGGTGATTCAGTTAGATAATAAAATTGCTCGTCTTAAGGTAAAAGAGGGTAAAATCTGGACCATTAATCAAATCATTTGTGATTACACTACTGGTGTAACTGTAGATAGCTTAGGGAATCCAGTAATAGAAGAAGTCCATATCTTTTTCAAATCCATCAATGGCGAAATGCTTACTGATATCAGTCAAAATAAATTTGGGCCTCAAATATACAGTAGTCTTCACCCAGAACATTCATTAAGATTTCCAATTACTTTCTCCGCTGGAGAATCGTTCGGTATTCAAATTTTCAAAGGACCTCTGAACAATTTAAAACCGCTAGACGCAAAAGTGATTTGCTCTTATACAGAAAAAGACATTTGATTAATGGCTGATAAATACCCAGCCAACAGAACTGACGTCATCCTCTATAACATAGAAATAAGTTCCGGTCATTACATTCCCGAATAAGTCAGTGCCATCCCAAACAACATCAAGGTTGTCATAATTTTTAAATGTTCTAATTTCATCACCCCAACGGTTATACACTATTACCGTGTTTTCATTACTCGGTAGATCCAAAATTAAGAAATCATTAATGCCATCACCATTAGGAGAAAAAGATGTAACTGCCTCTATTGGAACATCTACATAGATACATTCAGAGGTATCATTACAGCCAAAAGATGAAACAATAACTTGGTAATGACCACTTTCAATCGGCGTAAATTCAAAATCATCATTATTTTGATTAACCACGACTATTGAGTCACAACTTTGCCAGAAATACGCATCACCAATATTATCAGCCGAGAGGGTTAACCCATTTAAACTAGCGGAAGCATCTGCTCCATTAATCAACAAATTCACAGTTATAACACTGTCACAACCGATACTGTTAAGTAAAGTATCCGTATAGGTTCCGCTAGCATTCCAAATTTTACCGCTAGGACTGTGGTAGTCATCACAGGCAGAAGTATCAATTGTAGATGTGGTATAAAGTAAAGTTAAGTCAATGG
>JAUHXX010000160.1 GCA_030426825.1 Bacteroidia bacterium
TGTATGGATTGAATTATCCTAAACGATTAGAAGAAGCAGGTTTTACTGTGGATATCGTAGATTATTCAGAAGAACTGCCCAAAGAGAAGTTTGAACGTTACAGAATTCCAAAAACCGAATTACTCTACGTTGTTCGCAAAAACTAACTGGGAAATTGGAAATCTTCCTGGATAAAATCTAGTACCTGAATCTTTTTTAAAATTTTCTTGATTTTCTTTGCAGCTTTAGCTGTGATGCTCCATGTGTTGTGGACTTTACCATCCTCAATAAACATATTTAAAGTCAAAGTGGATAAATGAAATGCAAGGATTAATTCGCCTTGATCATAGAAATATATCTGAACGTTATCGTGAGTTAATAAAGCACGATCTTCTGAAAAATTGCTCGGGTCTTGTAAGAATTTCACAATTTTTGAAGACCATTTAGGATCCACTAATTTTTTAGATAATAAGACCCAGCCAGCGTCCTCTTCTTTTGTAGCCATTTCTTTGCTGGTGTGTCTATACACTTCTATAATGGTGCTGTCAACCGATTCAATGTTCAATTTTGTTTGAGAAAACACTGTGGATTGATAAAGAATCACAACCAATAAAGAAAAAATACTAATCAATTTCATAATTCAATTCCTATGATACAGATGTCATCTATTTGTTCTAAGTTGCCTTTCCAATTATGGAACTCTTTTTCAAAAACTTCTTTTTGGCCTTTTATTCCTTGTTTCCCTAAGTCTAAAGCAATCTCTCTAAATCGAGAATGTTTGAATTTTTTGCCATGTTCACCACCAAATTGATCCATATATCCATCTGTGAATAAATAAATAATATCACCTTGTTCAAGTTTCAATTCATGATTCGTGAAGTTTTCACTGTAGTCTGATACCCCAACTGGTTGTTTGTTTGAGCTTATGATTTCTATAGAATTGCTAATTCGTTTATAAATATAGAGCGGATTATTTGCACCAGCCCATTCAACAATTTCGGAATTCTTATGAATACGACATAGTGAGATATCCATTCCGTCCCTTACAAATTCGGATTTGCTTTTAAATGTTTCAACCACCAGTTCTTTAGTTTTATCTAAAATTTCATTTGGTTTACTTAAATGATATTCTCTTACTGCTCTGTTTAGCGCGTTGTGACAAACCACTGAAACCATTGCCCCTGGCACTCCATGACCTGTGCAGTCTGCAACGGCAACTAGGGTAGAGTCTTCCAGGTTTTCTAACCAATAAAAATCTCCGCTTACAACATCTTTCGGCATAAACAGTACGAATCCATTGTTTAATGATTCATTCAAAACATCTGTTGTAGGTAAAATGGCATTTTGTATTCGCTTTGCATAGTTTATTGAATCTGAAATTTCTTGATGTGTTTTAGCTAATGTAGCATGTTGTAATTCGATTTCTTTTTTTTGATTTTCAACTTGGGACTTTTGTTCGTTAATTTTTTTGTTATCCTTTTTCTTAATTAAGAAGCTTCTAACCGCAATCACTAATATGATAAAAACTAGGATTAAACCGTATTTAAAAGCTGAAGCCTGTGTTTTCTCTTGTTTCAACTCCGCCTGCTGGATTTCTCGTTCTTTGGAAAATTCAATACTATCTTTCAGGGCTTCTTTTTGATATTCATATTGCATACTTTTTTTGTATGCTTTGTTAGCGTTTTGTTCATTTCTGATTTTGTCTCTCATTTCTATGTAGCTGTCAGAATAAAACAGTGCCTTTTCAAAATCACCCTCATGGCGATAAATTGTGACTAGGGTTTTCGCTGAATTTTCAATATCAACAGGAAAATCAAGACTTTCGGCCAGTTGATAGCTCTCAATAGCGTAGGTTTTGGCTCGGTCAAATTCCCCCATTTTAATGAGCACATTAGCCAAATTGTTCTTAGCAGTAGATATGCCGGGTTTAAAGCCTATTTCAGTCCATTTTTGTAATCCACGAGAATAATAATCAAAAGCTTTTCCAAGGATGTTTTCGTGCAAATAAATGTCTCCTAAATTGTCAAGTGACATAGCAATTCCACGACTATCTGAAATAGAATTACTTATCTTCAAACTTTTCTCATAGTATTCAAGCGCTTTAAACGGTTCACTTGAGTTTTCATAGATGGCGCCTATATTGTTATAGGACATGGCTACTCCTTTTTCGTCCTTCAATTCAATTTTAGTTTTTAAACTTCTGTTATGGTATTCAAGGGCTTTTGCGGTGTCTCCAATTATACTGTAAATTACACCCAAATTGTTGAAAGCGGTTGAAGTGCCTTGTTTGTTGTTGATTTTCTCATAAATCAATAAGCTCTCATGGTAATGGTTTAAGGCTTCCAGCAGATTCCCTTTTTGATCATAATAAAAACCCCTATTTGAAAGTCCGCCAGCTAAAAAATACGCGAATTTTTTTCGCTCTTCTTCTTGTCGATTTTGGGTTAATAGCTTTTGAACTTTTTTAATTGCAAAATCATTATATCTGGGCCAAATATCTCCATTCCAGCAATTGTCAACTATGTTCTCTAACATCTCAAGCTGGATGGTGTCCTCAAGCGTATTATGATAAATTGTCAAGGAGCTATCCAGTAATAATTTATCATCTTCATGGAGCAAAGAAAGGTCAATGGAATCGAGGATGTAAAAATTCTTGTCTCCAAACTGTTGACCACGTGATACTTGTGGTACGAAACTGAAAAGAATAATCCAGCAAAAGAGCAATTTTAGATTTGACACTAGAAAATGAATTTTCTTAAATATAGTGATTTGGATTCTTTAAACCCCTACACCGATAATACAAACATCATCCAATTGTTCTAGGTCGCCTTTCCATCTATAAAATTCATTAAAGATTGTTTCTCCCTGAACATCCATAGGTTGTTTGGCAATTTTTAATAATAGTTTTCTGAAGTTCGAATACTTGTATTTTTTGCCGTTTTCACCTCCAAATTGATCCATCATCCCATCTGAAAACAAATAGAATTTATCTCCTGACTCCAGCGATAGCTGATGATTGGTGAAGTTTGTTGTTTTTTCAAAACTTCCTATAGGTTGCTTATCTGGAGCTATTATTTCTACATTATTCGCATTGTTTTGACGAATAATATAGAGTGGATTATTTGCTCCTGACCATTCAACCGAGTTGTCTGATTGATTCCAAGAACACAATGTGATGTCCATTCCATCCTTCACTTCTTGGTTATTCTTAGAGAAAGTTTCTACCACTAGTTCTCTGGTTTTGTCAAGAATAGCTGCAGGAGATTTAAGTCCAAACTCCTTCACTGCTCGATTCAGTGCGTTATGGCAAACTACGGATACCATTGCGCCCGGAACCCCGTGCCCAGTGCAGTCTGCAACCGCAATTAATACACAATCCTCAACTGTTTCCATCCAATAAAAGTCACCGGCTACAATGTCTTTTGGTTGATAAATCACAAAAGATTGTTTTAAATTTTGGGCTATCATATCCGGCGAAGGAATTATGGCATTTTGAATTCTTTTTGCGTATTGAATAGAATCTAAAATTTCTCTGTTCTTAATTTCAATAATGTTTTTTTGATCTTGTAATAATTGATTCGATTTTTTCTTTTGTATGAACGCCCAGAACGCATAGATGGCAAGTAATAAGATAAATACAGAGCAGAAAACAACAATATAAAGTATGGTTCTATTCTTTTTGTTCTCAATGCTTTGCAAGTTTTTTTCGGTGTTAAGAAGAACGATTTCCTTTTCTTTTTCGGCTGTCTCGTATTGGGTATTTAGTTCTTCAACAATTTCAAGCTTGTTTTGAGTCGTTAAACTGTCTTTCAGTTCCAAATGAGTTTTAAGAATTTCAAAAGCTTCTTTGTGCAGGTTAGCTTCGGCATAGTAGTTTGCTAAATAGAACAGGGCATTGCTAATATTACTTTGTGCGTCAATTTCTTTCATTAGCAGTATGCCATCTTCCGCATATTTAATGGCCTTGGAGTAATTCCCTTCATCCGCCAGCCATTCCGATTCCATTAACAAAATTTCAGCTTTAAAATATTTACTGTCAATTTTTTCTGCGGCCATTTTTGCCTGATGCATTAAAGAATCCCTTAATTCATTTTTACCTAAAGAATTGGCATAACTAGACGAATTAGCAAGACTGATGCAATAGGCGTCCATTCTTTTCAATGCGTCAAACATTTCGGCTGCTTTAAGTGAGTAGGTGAGTGCCTCTTTAAATTCTCCAACTTCTGAATAAGCTATCCCTAGTCCAACTAAAGGGACAGCAATATGTGCCGTATCGAGAGTTTTTACTGCGTAATCATAAGAAAGCTGATAATATTTTTTACACTTATCGATATCCTCTAGATCAAGGTAAGCGTTTCCTATTGTGTTATAAGTTGTGGAGATTTCATTTACTGAATCAACACTTTGGTAAAGTTGCACAGCTCCAAATAGAATTTCAAGAGCATCTTTTGTTTGTCCCATACCAGTCAGAATAGAGCCTTTTAATTCGTATCCGTGGGCAAGGTTAATAAGATGGTTATCAGCAGATGCTAGAGATATTGATTTATTCACGTAGCACAATGCAGAGTCATTGTCGACATTTCGGTATTTAGAGGCTATTTTCAAAGCCTCTACGGTTTTGTCTGAAAGATTTTTTGCGGTTTGGAATTCAGTTTTAATACTGTCTATGTTCTTTTGAGCATAGAGATTAAAACTGACTAAGTTTAAAATAATAAAAACGCAAAGCAAACTGCATTTCATCATTGGATTTGGGCTTTTTTGGTGTAGCTAAATTTACCAAAAATCCAGTAAACAATAAAAAAGACTGAAACTCCTATGATTGAGCCGGTTACTACATCTTCGGTGAAATGTTGTGATAGATGAACTCGAGAAAAGGCCGCTAATATTGCTCCAAACGCACAAAATATTTGTACATAACGATACTTTCTAAAAACAAACGCGAGAAAAATAAACAAGGCAAAGGAAGCTGTACTATGTCCTGAAGGAAAAGAATGAGAGCCATGCATTTTTACTCCTTCAATTAAGTTAAGTTGATCTTCACCAAAATAAGCTACTGGTCTGCGCTCTGAAGCAAAAACTAATCTTTTTAATAATTGAGTAAATAATCCTGAAAGCGCAAAGGAAATTAAGCCGAGAAGTGCTGTTGCAATTTTTTCTTTACTGAATAAAGATGCCAAAACAATGACAATAGCTACAGTTAAACCATCACCAACATGCGTAAAGTATTTGAAAAAAGTATCGGCAGATCCACCAACCAGCTCGTTAAATGCAAGATGCAAAGGCACTTTATCAGTAATTAACACCAAGATTAATCCTGTAAAAATGAATAATAAACTGACTGCCATAAATGGCAGGATGGCGCGGAGTAATTTCACAATCAAGTTTGTAAAGCTCCTACGTTATAACGTTCTGTAGCTTTTTTATGATTGGCCATTTCAATACCCATAGACACAACCTTTCTAGTATCTAAAGGATCAATTATTGCATCCACCCAAATTCTTGAAGCAGCATAATAAGGTGAAATTTGCTCATCATATCTGGCTTTGATTCTATCGTACAATTCTTTTTGTTTAGCCTCATCAACTTCCTCACCTTTTTTCTTCAGTGAACCAACTTCAATTTGAGTCAAGGTTTTCGCAGCTGAAGCACCTGACATTACTGCTAATTCTGCAGTAGGCCAGGAAACGATTAATCTAGGATCATAAGCCTTGCCGCACATGGCATAATTACCTGCTCCGTAAGAATTACCCATTACAATGGTGAATTTTGGAACAACCGAATTTGACATGGCATTCACCAATTTCGCTCCATCTTTTATGATTCCGGCATGTTCTGATTTAGAACCAACCATAAATCCACTCACGTCTTGCAAAAAGACAAGCGGAATGTTCTTTTGATTACAAACCATAATGAATCGAGCAGCTTTATCTGCAGAGTCTGTATAAATCACCCCACCAAATTGCATTTCGCCCTTCGCATTTTTGACCACCTCTCTCTGGTTAGCGATTATTCCAACGCTCCATCCGTCAATTCTGGCGTAGCCTGTGAGAATGGTCTGTCCGTAATCAGCTTTATATTCAGTGAATTCAGAATCATCTACCAAACGCTCAATAATATCTTTCATATTATAAGGCTTGGCTCTTTCTCTTGGGAATAATCCGTAAATCTCTTTTTCATCTTTCTTAGGCGCTTTACTTTCCTTACGATCAAAACCTGCGTTTTCAGCTGCACCAATTTTATCCATTAAGTTTCGGATGGTATTGAGACAATCTTCATCATCTTTAGATTTGTAGTCACAAACGCCGCTGATGGCAGTGTGTGTAGTCGCTCCACCTAAAGTTTCGTTATCTATTGTTTCTCCTATAGCCGCTTTAACAAGATATGATCCTGCTAAAAAGATGGTTCCTGTTTTGTCTACTATCAATGATTCATCAGACATGATTGGTAAATAAGCACCACCTGCAACACAGCTGCCCATTACTGCTGCAATTTGCGTTATTCCTTTAGATGACATGACCGCATTGTTTCTGAAAATTCTTCCAAAATGCTCCTTGTCCGGGAAGATTTCATCTTGCATAGGTAAATATACGCCGGCACTATCTACTAAATAAATTATTGGTAAATGGTTGTCCATTGCAATTTCCTGTGCTCTTAAATTTTTCTTACCTGTAATGGGGAACCAAGCGCCCGCTTTTACTGTGGCATCATTGGCAACAATAATGCATTGTCGGCCGCTAACATATCCTATTTTAATAACTACTCCACCTGAAGGACATCCACCATGCTCTTTGTACATTCCTTCTCCAGCAAATGCACCAATTTCTATGGTTTCTGTATCAGGATCGATTAATTTCTCAATTCTCTCTCTTGCAGTTAATTTGCCTTTAGCGTGGTGTTTTTCAATACGCTTTTTTCCACCACCTTCGTATATCTTTTCAAGCTTTTGTTCCATTGCTGAAACCAGCATTTTGATGGAGTCTTCGTTCTTATTAAATTCTAATTCGGATGCTTTTACAGCCATATCTTTTTATTTATTCTAGAACATCAAATATACTAGTTTGTTCATAGATTAATCGTCTGCTTGAGATATAATTTTTAAATTCGATTATGGACATCAATCGATTCAATCTACGAGTTTATGGTTTGCTCATTCACCAGCAACGAGTATTGGTTACACATGAGAACAGAGGGGGCTTGCTGATGACGAAGTTCCCAGGAGGTGGACTTGAATTCGGGGAAGGATTAAAGGAATGTGTTGAAAGAGAGTTTAGTGAGGAACTTGCAATTAGTGCAAAGGCCACTGATCTATTTTATATAAACGATTTTTTACAGATCTCTAAATTCAAAAGGTCGGATCAACTGCTGTCGTTTTATTATTTGATAGAAACCAGTGAAATAGAGAAGATCGATATTAATAAGTTTGATCCTCAGTTAGCGTTAGAAGAGCAAATTTTTGAATGGCTAAGTATTGTAAATCTTGATCCAGAAAAATTTACTTTTCCTATAGATAGGGTAGTTGCGAGTAAATTATTGCAAAACTACTAATCTAATACATCATCAGACTGAGAAATTTCAAAGGTTGAGTCTGCATCCTTAGAATTCCACCTTTCTAAAAAGGCATCTTGGTCGTTTTGCGACTCTTTGATTATTTTAACTATAAACAAGATGCTGACGATTGAAAGTATATTGGCTACAATTGAGAGAATGGTAATCATTTTTAAATCGCTCATGCCTGGATTGTCTCTCATTAACTGATAGTTCACGAACCCAAGGATGTTTGATCCCACCCAACATGCCCACCAAATACCCAAAGTCATCATAGGTCTTTGAGTAACGTTGTGATCTCCTAACTCTTCATCATTGCTTGATTGACCATATTCTCTGGTTTTTATCCAAATGTCTTGCATGATTTGAAAAGGAATAAACCAGCTAGCTATTGGGATAAACCATCCTCCAGCGGCCCAACCTTCAGACATTTTTAAGTTTTTTACTTTGGCTTTGTGCAAATTGTGGTAGGCACGTCTGAACCATTGAATAAATGTGATGATTACCGCAATCTGTGCCGCTATCACTATGAAAGAGGCAACGAGCTGTCTTTGGTCATTGGCTTTTGCTCCTGCTAAGATTTGAAAAAAACCTTCGTTTAAAAACTGGTATTGCATTACATTTGAAATGAGCAAAATAGCCACCGCCGCCAACATAATGTAAAAACAAATAATGGTTGTTTTGGATCGTTGAAAATTATCTAATACCTTATTCATAAAATGGGATTTGATTCAGAGTAAAGTTAATAAAATTGAGTGTTTAAATTCCTAGTCTTTTCAATACATATTTTTCAATGCTCGTATAGAATTGAGCCGGCGTCATGGTGCGCCAACCAAAGTCTGCAAGCTCTCCTCCAAGTACAAAATATTGGTCCAATCCTCCT
>JAUHXX010000161.1 GCA_030426825.1 Bacteroidia bacterium
ATGGGAATTATGCCTTTACAACAGATGAAGTTTCTGGAGGATATATTGGTAGTTATGATGTTTCAGATCCTTCTAATATCAAGTATTTAGACAAAATTCAATCTTCACCAGGTAATAATATCATGCCACATAATAGTCATGTTCTTGGTGATTATCTAGTAACATCATATTATGCAGATGGAATAGTAATTCATGATATTGCCAGGCCGCATAACTTGATTGAAGTCGCGAATTTTGATACATCTCCTTTAGATCAGCCAGGTTCTGTAGGTTGTTGGGGCGCTTATCCTTTTTTTAGTTCAGGTAATATTCTGGCAACTGACCGCCAAGAAGGCTTGTTTATTTTAGGTGCAAATATGCATGAGGGGGCTTATCTTGAAGGGAATGTCACCGAATTTGGAACCTCAAATCCGCTTAACAATGTTGAGGTGACTATTGATGGGCAAAATATTCAAGATTTTTCCAACGTTATTGGTGATTATGCAACAGGTATTGAAAGCTCTGGCACCTATGATGTGACTTATTTTAAAGTTTTATATTTTCCGCAAACGATTAGCCAAAATCTGACAGAAGGGAATGTAACGGTTCAGGATGTAGTTTTACAGAAAATCCCACAGTATAATTTAACGGTTACGGTATTAGATGCTGCAACCTTAAATCCAATTGAGGATGTAGAAGTAGTGCTGAATCATACTTACGTGTCTCATCAAGGTTTGACAGATGTCAATGGTGAAGCTAATATTGGTATGTATTACCAAGACAATTACGACCTCATTGCAGGTAAATGGGGGCATGTAACGGAGTGTTTTGTCGATACCCTAATTGATAATAGTAATGTGGGAATTACTATCTATTTAGATCAAGGAATTTATGACGATTTTTCATTGGATTTTGGATGGTCTGTATATGGAGATGCAGCAAAAGGCCATTGGGTAAGAGATGTTCCGTTGGGGGTTGAATTGAACGGTTTAATTGAAAATCCTTTTTCTGATACTGATCAGGATTGCGGTGATAAAGCATACGTTACAGGGAACAGTTCATCAGCAAGCAACACAGATGAAGTTGGGCAAGGGCAAACGGTTTTGCTCAGTCCTTTAATAGATTTAACGTCTTATTCTAATCCGCATGTAAATTTTAAAGCGTTTTACTTCAATAAATTCGGTGCACCAAATCCAGATGACACGCTCTTTGTAGATTTGTATAACGGATTGGAAACGGTCAACCTGGCAAAGATTCATGTAGGAAACACAGTGTTAAGTCAGTGGCTGAGCTATTCAATTGAGATTCCAGCAACAACTACGCTAACCAATAATATGCAATTAGTTGTCTCTATATCAGATTATGATGCTACTTTGAATATTGCCGAAGCGGCATTTGACTATTTTTCAATTACGGACTTTTCAATTTTAGGTGAAGCGTCTGTAGCAGATCAAATTGATCTTTATCCTAATCCTTTTGATACTGAAGTCTTTTATGATGGGGATTTAATCGCGGAATTGGTGGTTTATGACTTGACCGGAAGGCTAGTTCTTAATACACCTCTAGCTTCAAAACTTGATTTAAGTGCGCTAAAACCGGGTGTATATCTGTTTATCTTAAAAGATCATACGGGACATATCATCAGTCAATCTAAACATGTTAAAAAATGATTTTTAAGAGCAGATTGAATACTCCATTGTTTTTTATTGGAATCACGCTTACGTTAGTTTTTGCTGCATGTAAAGGATCTGAAAGTAATGATGGCACCTCAAGTTTAGAATCAACTGACTCTTTAGTTGAATTTGAGATAAATGAAGAACGTACTGATGCCGTGGATTTTAATAATGAAATGACTTTCATGCAAGAGGGAACGCTGGACATGATTGACGCTTTGTTTCAATCTGATAGCTCAAATGTTGAATTAAACCACGAAAACTGTTTGTTTGAGTTAGAAATTAATATTTCAAGTTTGAAACAAATGAAAGGCGATACGGATAAAATGAACTTTGTTTCGGCAATGATTGATTTGATGGAATTCTACAAAAAAGAGTTGAGCACAGACTTTTTAAATGTCATCACAATATTGAAAAAGAGTGAGTTTACTGATAAAGATGATGCGTTTTTAAAGGATTATGACCTCAATTTTGTTGAACTTGAAGAAGATGCATTTAATAAAGTGTTCATAAGTCAAGAAGCTTTTGCTAAAGCGAATAATATTTCATTAGATTTTCAAGAATGAAAAAATTTCGATTTCTCTTAATTGCAGTAATACTGGTGTTTTGTAGTACCGTATTCTATACGTACCGCATTACGAGCAAACTCAATAATTATGAGTTGAAGAAAGAGGAGGTAGTAGAATTGTTAGATGCTGAAGAACGTCTCGGTAATGTTTGGGAATGGGTTCCATTTTTAAATCCCGCAGAAGAGAAGATGGAGAAGAAAAATGACTTAGAAGCAAAAGCTATTCTTTACTATTCTTCGGCGGTTAAGGATGGAATAATTCTAGGAGTAATCATTGTTGTTTTTCTAGTTGCCTGTTATTTCGTGTATAGAAATGAGTCTCATGCTCATCAAATGGTCGGTCTGGCCTTTGTCGTAGCGGCTTTAAGTTTTCTTTATTTGGGACTTCAATCGCCTTTTCTTGAACTAGAGGCCTTTATGGATGATGTTACGGTTAAGGCTGAAATCATGGAAGATATTGGCTTGTCAGATTCAGTTGAAGGAAGGGTGTACTTTTTTTATCAAAATCATTCTGTGGTTGAGTTAATAGAGTTGCTATACACCGGTGGAAACTTTTTTGTAGCCATTTTAATCCTCTTTTTTAGTATTGTTTTTCCTTTAGTAAAGCTTCTTTCATCCTTAATAATTTTATTAAAGCCCTCTTCGAAATATTCAAGAGGATCAGTAAATACGGTGAATAAAATAGGGAAGTGGAGTATGGCTGATGTATTTGTAGCAGCGATCTTTTTAGCTTTCTTTTCTTTTTCAAACTCCAATTTTGGTATTGAAACCGGTTCAACTACTTTGATCGGATTGTATTTCTTTGTTGCTTTTGTGGTATTCTCTTTATTTTCAGGTTTTTACCTGAAAAGCGTCATCAAAAAATTGGACCTAGTTAAAGAAGGGTAGCTCCTTATATTCAAGTTTGATGTCTTGGAGCATGGATGCCTTGATATTGATTCTAAAAAGGAAAACAAAGTTATTTTGCAACCAATCGGCTTTCCAAGTACCGTTCTGACCTAAAGACAATGCAGCTTCCCAGCAGTGTAAATCACGAGTAATGTCTAAATTCCAACGCGTAACTGTGTTGAGATAAGGTCTGGTGGCTGCCTCAGCGTGATCTTGGTGTTTAGGGATGAATTGTTGCAAATCAAAATCAATTCCGTATTTGAACATCCACTTGTCGTTAATGCTAAAGTCACCGTAAAGACGCGTGGTTTGAATAACATCATAATTGTCTTCACTCAAAGAATCTTTGATATTAGCCGTAAAGCTTAAGTTGTAAGCAATGTTAAATTGCCATGGAATGTCGAAGTTTGATAGGCCTGGGTTAGTGACAATATCGGTCAAGACTGCATCATTGGCCACCTGATCTGCGATTTGTTTTTGCTTCTTTCTACCATTTTTACTAGTGAAATTGGCATTAATAATAAAGTTTGCCTTTGAGAATCGTCCAATTCCTTGACCATTTTCCCACGCGTATTCCTTGGTAACCTCTCCATTTGCATTGTATTCCTTGAAGTTCGCTCCAAACTCATTGTAGGCATAAGGGTTTAATGTCCCGTTGGTTTGAAATGTAAGAATCTTAAGAAACTTTGAAGTTCTTAATGATAGAGCAAAAGGGCTTAATGCCGAGCTGTCTTTCAATAGATCATAACCAGAGCTAATCGTAAATTGGTCAATTAAGTTATAGGTTTTACTGGATTCATTAATTGTATCTTTCTTATCCCTGGTTTTCATCTTAAAAGTGTTCGTCAAATTAAAGCCTAATACACCAGCATCCCCAGGTGCGTTTTCTCTGAATTGACTGTTTCTAAATGGAGAGAGAACCTGCGTATACTCAATTGAATCAACAGTATAAGTTAATTCCTGATGTTCGCCAATATCCGGACGGTAGGTGAAATTTACTGCAGCTTGCGCGACATGTTTAAATCGTGTTTGATTTTTTCCTTTTAATCGGTAATAGCCATAGAAATTACTCGCTAAATTTCCTTGAAAAGATACATTCCTTGCCGCACCGAAACCATTAATCGTGTCAGAAACAATTGCCGAATTAAGTGTATCGAATTCTTCGTATTGAAAGTTCCATATCTCATTGTAGGTGGCGCTTGGAGTAAATGTGATTCTAGAACCAAAAAGTTTAAGTTGAGATTGAACTTTTACAAACTGCAAAACCCCATATTTGGAATAATTAGAGATCTGTTGATAATGGTCTTGATTAAATATGCTGTCTGGAGCGGCGATACTGTTAATAGCATCTATATTATACTGTACACCAATTTCATCATACCATTTTTTGCCTATTTTATTCTTTCTAAACTCTCCTAGATTAAATCTAGACACCCGAAAATTAAATGAAGGCAAAGTTATGTTGTATTGTTCGTTTGCCGAACTCTGTTGGAGAGAAGCTCTGAGTGTTGATGATCCTGAAAAAATACCCGCTTTCCAAGATTTTATCAAATTAACGGCCGAATTAAAGTTTGAAGTAAAGTAATCAGGATTAGAAGGGTCGAGCGTGTTTTTTGCATTGTTATCTGATAGATAGTTTATATCAGCATTAAACCTTAAACTTGGATGTGCCTTGGGGTCTTGTGAGTGTCGCCAATTAAGTGATAATCTATTTTTGATGTTCGTATCGTAGAAATATCCCCTCAACTGTTCAAATCTTGCTCCAAAAGTTCCGTTGTATTTATAGCGTTTTAAGTAGTTTGTGGTATTGGCTGCCGACCATTGACCTGTGGTATAGATTGACCCGAGAAAAGAGGTTTCCCAAAAATCACCTAGTGGAATATAATATCCGAAATCTCTCAAGCCAAATCCTGCACCTCCTTGCGCATTTCCGAACTCTGGCGGAATAAAACCTTGCTTTTTGGTGTCACTATTGGGGAAAAATGCGAATGGTGCCGCTAGTGGAGTGGGAATTTTAAAGATTTTCATAAACACTGGTCCCGTGACAATTCTTTCGTCAGGAACAATAATTGCTTTCGTCATTTTGAAATGATAATGAGGTGTATCCAAATCACAAGTGGTGTATTTTCCATTCTTTAAATGGATTTGATCATTGGGATGAATTTTAGATTCAGCCATGTGAATGTACCCTTCATCTTGTTGCGCCCTTACTTCTTTAACATATCCCTTTTTAGTCTTAAAGTTATACTTGATGTAATCACACTTAGATTCTTCTCCGTCAGCAGTAAAGAGTGGTTTTCCTATAGGCTGACCTAAGCTGTCTAGCGTATAGGTGGCCAGCACCTCTGAGTTTCTCAAATTGATCTCAATATAATCTGCAGTTAATTGAATCCCGTCATAGTTTACAGACGCATCACCGTAAAGTTTAACTATTTCTGTAGTTACACTTGCAACGATAGAATCCCTAGCTTCATATTTAACTGGAGCATCAAGTCCCGTTTGAGCATTGCCATGAAAGCTAATAAGCATAACGCTTATCAACAATATCGAATTGAAAACTAGCCGTATGTTTAGAAGTTTACGCAATTTTTGGTCTTAACTTTGCAGTGTTGTTTAAAATGATTGAACAAATCTATAACATTTATCAGATGTTGAATAAGAGAAATAACATTACAAATCACATAATATTGTTCATTGCAGTGCTTTTATCTGTGAGTGGATATTCACAAATGGACGCTTTAAGTAGTGGAATAAAGACAGTTGTGATTGACCCTGGCCACGGAGGGAAAGATCCGGGATGCCATGGAAAAAAATCGAATGAAAAAACGGTAACGCTTGCCATTAGCTTAAAATTGGGTGAATTTATTGAGGAGAAATACCCTGATATAAACGTTATTTACACTCGTAAAACTGATGTTTTTGTTGAATTGGATGAACGTGCGCAAATTGCGAATCGCGCCAATGCAGATTTGTTTATTTGCGTTCATGCGAATGCAGGACCTGAAAAAGCTTACGGTTCAGAAACTTATGTACTTGGTTTGCATAGAACAGAAGCGCAACGAAAAATTGCAGAACGTGAAAATTCGGCGATAGAGTTTGAAGAGAATGGTGGTGCTAAGTATGAGAAATTGTCAACTGATGCCATTATTGCTAGACAGCTTCAATTGTCAGTATTTCTGGATCATAGCATCAACTTTGCAACGAAAATTCAAGATGAGTTTGTGAAAATTGGGAGGTCTAATCGTGGTGTGAGACAGGCAGGATTCCTAGTGTTATATAAAACTACAATGCCAAGCGTGTTGATCGAAACTGGGTTCTTGACCAACCCGTCTGAAGAGAACTTTTTAGCAGATAAGGCAAGTCAAGAAAAGATGGCAGGTTCTATTTTTACTGCGTTTGAGCAATATAAGGCTGAATATGAAGGTGCTGATTTGTCTGTGAATTCAACGATTAATGGAATTGATACCAGCCTATTCGGTTTAGAAGAGAAGGACTTTAAACTTGATGAAATTATTTACAAGGTCCAAATCGAAACTTCTGCTACTCAATTAGATTTATCAAATGAGCGTTTTCAAAATATGCCGATTTGGATGTACGAGGCCTCTGGCCTTTATAAATATACGGTTGGTATGTTTAGAAATTTGCCGCCAGCTAACAAGTTAAAAACAGAATTGAGGTCAAAAGGCTTCGAACATGCCTTTGTAGTTGCCTTTAAAAACGGAGAGCGGATTAATCTAAATGACGCAATTAAATTGACTGAAAAGTAAAGGCCTTCGAAATTTTTCCACTATTTTAGCAATTCAGAAAACACAATAAAATTAGAGCCTGATAATGAGAGTTTCTAAAGAATTTAAAGTTGGTTTATTGGTTGTTTTGGGTTTGTTGCTTCTATTCGTGGGAGTTAACTTCCTGAAAGGTGGTGGTTTGTTCGGTAAAAACAGAGAGTTTTATGCCGTTTTTGATCAATCTGCTGGATTACAACCCTCAAATGAAGTTCAATTAAACGGAGTGAAAGTAGGCCAGGTTCTTGAGGTAGGGTTGCATGATAATGATGCCTCAAAGGTTGTGGTTAAATTCTCTATTGAAAAAGACGAGCTTAAAATTCCTAAAACTTCAGAAGTCTGGCTAATTAGTGCTGATATTTTAGGTACCAAAGCCTTGGAATTGCAAATGAAGAATGATCCAATGGATGTTGCTGATATCAGTTATTATGAGGATCAAGATACTTTTGACCTTGCTCAAACACAGCAATCAATTGAAGATCAAATTAGTGAAGAATTATTGCCACTAAAGAAGAAAACAGAGGAGCTAATAGGTTCTGTTGAATCTATCATTGTCTCTGTAAATGCATTCTGGGATACATCTGCGGCATACACCATTGATGAGTCATTATATGAGGTGAGAGATGCGATTTCAACATTTGGTGAGTTGGCAAATAACCTTTCAATCTTAGTTGCTAATGAAACTGAGCAAGTGGATAGAATTCTGAAAGACGTTCACGAAATCACTGATAATCTTTCGAACAAATCAGAGCAGATTTCTAACGTTATTGATAATATTTCTGCTTTGTCGGATACGTTGGCTGATTCTGATATCAAGTCTGTAATTGTTGAGGCAAAAACTACTTTAACTGAGGTAAATGCTGTATTGTCTGAAGTAAATAGTGGTCAAGGAACACTAGGTAAATTGCTCCATAGTGATAGCTTGCATGACGAGTTGGTTAAATCTAATATCTCACTTCAAAACTTACTGGATGATTTCAGTGCAAACCCTAATAAGTTTGTTCACTTTTCTGTTTTTGGTAGAAAAG
Source organism: Bacteroidia bacterium (assembly GCA_030426825.1). GTDB lineage: Bacteria > Bacteroidota > Bacteroidia > Flavobacteriales_D > Crocinitomicaceae > Paracrocinitomix. Next base: position 7,919 of record JAUHXX010000161.1, read on the forward strand.
TTAAAGGATATCAAACCACGAAAGAAAGAGAAAAAATACTGGATGGTGTAATTGACTCAGTGCAGTTCGGCAACTAGTAGATAAGTTTTATTGCGAAATCGAAATTTCACTAAATGACAATTAGTAATATCATTTTTATTGTGATCTTATTAGGAAGCACTGCTTTCTTCGGATATAAGGTCAAGCAAATAATTCAAAACATCAGATTAGGAAAGTCAGTCAATCGAACTGATCGTAAAGGCGAGCGAATGAAAATCATGATACGCGTTGCCCTTGGCCAATCTAAAATGGTGACACGTCCAGTGGCTGGTATTCTGCATATTTTTATTTATGTGGCTTTCGTTTTTACTCAGATAGAATTGATTGAAATTGTTATTGACGGTGCCACAGGATCTCACAGGATATTTGCTGCACCTTTAGGAGGTTTTTACACATTTGTGATAAGTTTGATTGAAGTATTATCCTTACTGGCGCTTATTGCT
>JAUHXX010000162.1 GCA_030426825.1 Bacteroidia bacterium
AAAAAGAGAAAGGTTCAATGACTTTTCCGCAACGATTTGGAAATTGGTTGGCAACTAGAATGATGCGATTATTTCACCGAGTTCGTTATACTGATTTGGGCCCCTTTAGAGCGATAAAATTTGATCAATTGATGGGTCTTGGTATGGTCGATAAGACCTATGGCTGGACTATTGAAATGCAAATAAAGGCAGGTAAAAAGAAATTGAAAACCTGTGAAGTACCTGTGAATTATAAAAAGCGAATCGGTCATTCTAAAGTGTCAGGTACGGTTAAAGGTACTATTGGAGCAGGGTACAAGATTATCCTGACAATATTTAAGTATTTATAATTCCAAAAAAAGAGAAGTATTTGTGCCTTGTCAACATCTTTTTAACACAGATAATTTCAAGTTTTTAGTCTTTAAACCTTAATGTTCAAGCGCTTCTGGCTTGCTTATTGAAGTTATTAACAATTGCCGAATCTAGGCCTTATTTGGCTATCTTTACAGACTATTCAATTAAGAATTTTTATGGGGAAAATAATCGCAATTACCAATCAAAAAGGGGGAGTAGGGAAAACCACAACAGCCATTAATTTAGGGGCTAGTTTTGGTGTGCTTGAGTATAAAACATTGATTGTTGATGCTGATCCCCAAGCAAATGCTACTTCAGGTGTAGGTTTTGATCCAAGAAACGTAGAAAAATCAGTTTACGATTGTTTGATTAATGAAACCAATCCTAGAGATTTAATCATTGAAACTGAAAATCCGAATTTGGATATCATTCCGGCTCATATTGATTTGGTGGGTGCTGAATTGGAGTTAATCAATGAATCTAATAGAGAGCATAAATTAAAATTGGCACTTGATCAAATCAAAGATGATTACGATTTTATCATTATTGATTGCTCACCATCTTTAGGATTGATTACAGTGAATGCGTTAACTGCTGCTGATTCTGTGTTAGTGCCTGTTCAATGTGAATATTTTGCATTAGAAGGATTAGGTAAATTATTGAATACCATCAAAATCGTTCAAAGTAGATTGAATGAAGATTTGGATATGGAAGGTATAGTATTAACCATGTACGATACAAGATTGCGCTTAGCTAACCAAGTGGTTGATGAAGTTAAAACGCATTTCCAAGAATTGGTTTTCAATACAATCATCCATAGAAATACGCGTTTAGGTGAAGCTCCAAGCTTCGGTGAGACGATTATCATGCATGATGCTACCTGTAAAGGATCAATCAATTACTTGAACTTCGCCAGAGAAATTCTTCAGAAGAATGACTTGACGAAAATGAAAAATAAAGATAAACAACTGATTTAAGAGATACGGAATGACGAAGAAAAGGGCCCTAGGTAAAGGATTAAGCGCATTACTTGAAAATGCAAATACGGATATCACCACAAAGAATATTGGGGTAGAGGGAAAAACAGTTGGTTCTATTGCCATGATTTCTATTGATCGGATAGAGGCAAATCCCTGGAATCCAAGAACTAGTTTCGAAGAAGAAGCCTTGGAAGAGTTGAAAGATTCGATTTCAAATCACGGAATTATTCAGCCGCTCACAGTTAGAAAACTTGGTAGAGATAAATATCAGTTAATTTCAGGTGAAAGAAGGTTTAGAGCATCTCAATTGGCAGGCTTAGAAGAAGTGCCGTGTTACATTCGAATTGCGAACGATCAAACCATGCTAGAAATGGCATTGGTTGAAAATATCCAAAGAGAAGACTTAAATGCGATAGAGGTAGGGTTATCTTACCAAAGGTTAATTGATGAGTGTAATTTAACACAAGAAAAATTGAGTCAAAAATTGGGTAAAAGCCGTTCGAACATTACGAATTTTTTAAGATTGCTGAAATTACCCGCGCCTGTGCAGGTTGGCATCAAAGAAGGGCTTATTTCTATGGGGCACGCAAGAGCTTTAGTTTCGGCTGGAGACGAAGACCGTCAAATAGATTTATTTAAACAAATTATTGCGGATGGGCTTTCAGTGAGAGATCTTGAAGCAGTAGTGAAAGGCGTTAAAAACGGAACCCCAGCTAATAAAACTAACGGTTCAACAAGTCCGAAAGCTGGAAATTATAATTTTGACCAACAGGCCATTTCGTATACCAATCGTTTGTCAGAAAAATTGAATGCAAAAGTTCAATTATCTGCTAATGATAGTGGAAAAGGAAAATTAGTGATCAATTTTAACTCAGAAGAAGAGTTGACTGAAATCCTTGAAAAAATAGGAGATTAAAACAACATTTTCGCAGTTAATGCGTAATCACAGATGTGATGAAAAGATTCATTTTACTGCTTTTTATACTTTCTCTTTGTGCTCAAACTGGCCTCAGTCAGAATGATTCTATCATCAATTCATTAGATACCGTTCAACAAGAAAAAGCTTACGAGCATATTCCCAAACGATCAGCTCTATGGGCTCTTGCCCCTGGAATGGGTCAACTTTATAATGAAATTGGATATCGCAAATATGCAGGAAAGAAAAATCGAGCCTGGTGGAAAATTCCAATTGTTTGGGGTGGCTTAGGGGCTTGCGGTTATTATTGGTATGATAATTTTTCGAATGCAAGACTGTTAAAAGCGGAAATTTTACACCGCCGTGATTCAAATAATACCCCAGTAGGAAACCCTGATTTCGCCGGCTATTCAAGTGAAAGTGAATTGATCAACGGCTATACTGATTCTCTAGGGATTTATCAAAAAGGATTTGATCTCAGAGCGAAACGAAGGGATATATTTTTATTCGCGACTATTGGAGTGTTCGCCTTGCAAATGATTGAGGCCTTTGTAGACGGCCATTTCGTAAGTTTTGATGTGAGTGAAGATCTTAGCATGAGTTGGTATCCCAAAACTTTTGACAGAAACTCAATAGGGGTAGGGCTTAATTTCAATTTTAAAGCCCCATCTAATTCATTAGCTCAAAAGCCCTTAAGGACATTTTTCTAAACTACTTCGCGTTTTTCAAGCATTTACGCACTTTTCTGTTGTGCGCTTCACGTTCGTCAGGAGTAGTGTTTGGAGTAGTAAGCATGGTTTTACAGTGCATATCAATCGTATCCATTCTTGCCAAAATCGCGTCATAGTCGGCATCATCACCAGCTTTCTCAAGAACAGTATTGATAGAGTCGTTCTTTACAACACAATCACAAAAATCCCATTGTTCACCGTATTTTGCTTCAATGATGTTGGTCGTTTCTAACTCTTCATCTACATAACCAGAGTCATCCATGAATAAAGTTGAATCTATTAAAGTAGTATCTACTAAGGTGTCTAAATTAAGTGTGTCTGAGTCTACAGTTTCACCTCCATCACCTTCACCACTGCACGAAGTGAACAAAGAAAAAATCCCAACTAAAGACAAATAGATAACTTTTTTCATGCTTTTAAAATTGTTTTGATAAGACCAAAATACAACAATTAAAGAAAAATTTCGTATATTTTGGTATAGAAGTTGATTCTAGTATTGAAACATCTGATATGAAAAAGTATAGTTTAATCATAGCGTTATTTTGTTTTGCCAGTTCTTATGGGCAAATTATTATTCCCAGTGATCATCCTGACAGCTTAAAAATGTATGAATCGGTTCCTGTTCCAATCTACAGCAAGAACTATATGAATCAGTACAATAGGTTTAAGCGAATTATTGTTAAAGTTTATCCTTATGCATTGTATGCCTCTGATGTCTTATATCAGTTAGAGGAAGACAGTGAGGAAATCAATAAAAAAAGAAAAAAGAAGAAATTCTATAAGCAAGCTTACAAAGGATTGAAAGATGATTTTAAGTACGTGATGCTTGATTTATATACTTCTGAAGGTAAGATGTTGATGAAATTGGTGCACCGCGAAACAGGAATGTCTGTTTATCAAATTGCCGAGAAGTATCGTGGTAAAAAAAGTGCAACCATTTTCAATGCCATGGGAAAAATTTGGGATCAAGACGTGAAGATTACTTTCGATCCATTAGGTGAGGACAAAATTGCAGAGCATGTTATCCAGGATATTGAATCTGGGATTATTGCATTTGATGATAAAGTGGTAACAGTTGATAAAGAATTGTACAAAGAAAACCAGAGAGCATACAAAAAACGAATTAAAGAAAACAAGAAGCGTCAGAAGTACAACAAAAAGGTCTGCAAGCAAAAGAAAAAGGCCAAGTACAAACTGAACGAGCCTCAATAATCCTTTTCTTAATCAGCAATTTTATCGAATGATTTAACGATTCCTTTTATCAATGAGGAAGAAAATCCGTTGTGCTCCATTTCATTTAAACCAGTTATAGTACAACCCTTTGGAGTAGTAACTTTATCAATTTCAAATTCTGGATGTTCACCATTTTCCAATAACAATTGAGAAGCCCCTTTTACAGTTTGGTTAACAATAGCTTCGGCAGTTCTAGCATCAAAACCAATTTGAATACCGCCTTGAACCATGGCGCGCATGAATCTGAGTACAAATGCGATTCCGCAGGCGCCTAAAACCGTTGCAGCTTCCATCAAATTTTCATCTATTCGAATCGTAGTTCCTACTTCGTTGAATAAAGCATCAACCAACTGATAATCTTCTTTTGAGATTTCATTCGCACAAATACAGGTTAATGATTCCTCTACCGTAGCCGCCGTATTTGGCATTGCTCTTAAAATAGATGTTTCAGTTCCCAATACAGCTTCAATTTCTGCAATTGTTATCCCCGTAGCAGTAGATACAATAATGTGCTCTTCAGTATTAATTGCGCTTTTTATCTCTTCGCAAATAGCAATTATATTATAGGGTTTTACAGCCAGAACTATGACTTTAGACTGCTGAACTGCAGCAATATTATCTGAGGTTACTTCTACACCTTTTGCACTCAGATGTTGAATTTTACTGATGTTTCTTCTGGTTGCAATAATTTCATTGGCTTGTATTACTTCAGAATTAAGTAAGCCTCCAATAATTGAAAGACCTAGATTGCCGCAACCTATAATAGCTACTGATGATGGGCTCATTACTTTTTTTTAAAGCAAATGTAGCAATGATTTTTTGTCAAACTGACTCCATCCTTAAAAGGATTACTTTTTCAGTAATTCGTTGATGATCTTTTGATAAGCTTGTTCTGAGCCGTAAATTCTGTAGTTGCTTGGGTTAGCATAGGCTAAGAAGTAAACTTCAATAAGAGAATAATCTTCTTTTGGGAAAATTTGAGCATGGACTGAATAAGTTCCATAGACCCAATAAGGTTTACTAGTTTCGGGAACAGTGAGTCGGTTTTCAGTACGATCTACCTGTGCGGCTTCGTAAGTGTGTAATTTCGCCAATTCATTAAAAAACAATTGCGGATTACCAGAGAACTTGATGTATAATGCCGGTCCTTCTAAAATAGACTCGCCTCCTTCAAACACCAATACAGAATCCAAAGGTCCATTTTCAATTAACTCCTTCTTTGTTTGACTGTAAGCAGAGAAACTGAATAAAAAAAGTACCAAAAGACTTAATTTCATGATTGTTTTTGGAGTAACACCTACAATTTTAGAACCAATTTTTTTCACTTCGTTACATTCTTTTTTTCACGGCAGCATGGAGTTCTTCATTTGAGCTGCATCCAATTCTGAAATTTTTGCGATCTGTTTTGTATTCAATTTCAAGGGCTTCATAGCCGGCTATATTCCATAACCATCCATGAGGTGTTAGCCGAATCCCCCAGCCATACCAAAACGAATTCTTTACTTTTTTTATGGATTTAATCTCATCTAGCAAAATCGTTTTTTTAATCAAGCCAATCCCAAACTTCACTACAATTCTGTCTTGAGATACTGTTGTTTCTAACTTTCCGAAAAGTAATATCAATAGAATGAAAAAAGGAATCATGATATAAATTGCTGGAAGCGCAGTGGGGTCAACTTCTGATAAAGAGACCAAAAAAGCACTAAGTCCAATGATTACGACCACACAAATGCCGATAATTACCCATCCGATTTGACTTGTTTTATAATCCATTATTTTAATTTTTCAGCAAGGTGAGGAGCTGTATATGATTTTTTATTTTTCATGAGATCTTCGGGAGATCCTTCTGCAACAATATGTCCGCCATTTTTACCTCCTTCTGGACCAATATCAATAATCCAATCTGCACATTTTAGCACGTCCATATTGTGTTCGATAACGAGAATACTATGGCCTAATTTAATGAGCTCTTGAAAGGCAATAATCAATTTATCAATGTCATGAAAATGCAAGCCAGTAGTTGGTTCATCAAAAATAAAAAGGGTAGGGGTCTGCTTTTTCTGTCCTTGGTTGAGGAATGAAGCGAGTTTAACCCTTTGTGCCTCACCGCCACTCATAGTGCTTGAAGATTGTCCTAAGGTCAAATAACCTAATCCTAAATCATACAATGGCTGAATTCGTTCAACTATTCTGGCTTCAGGACCTGCAGGTGCTTTGAAAAAATCAATCGCCTCTTCAATAGATAAACTCAAGATATCCGAAATAGTTTTGCCTTTGTATTCAACCTCTAAGGCCTCTTGCGAATAACGCTTCCCTTTACATTCTTCACACTCTAGTTTAACATCTGCCATGAATTGCATAGAGATGGTAATTTCACCTTCCCCTTTGCAGTTTTCACATCTACCTCCTGGAACATTGTAAGAGAAAAAACCTGGCTTATAACCACGCATTTTAGAGAGCTGCTGTTTAGAAAGCAAATCTCTGATATAATCAAATGCCTTTACATAAGTAGCCGGGTTTGAACGTGAAGATCTTCCTATCGGATTTTGATCAACCATTTCCACTTCTTCAATCCGTTTCACATCTCCTTCAATGCCATCAAATTCTCCTATTTTATTACTCGATTTACCCAGATGTTTTAAAAGGGCAGGATAGAGGATTTGCTTAACAATTGTCGATTTTCCTGAACCTGATACGCCTGAAATACAAACCAAGCCATTCAATGGAATTTCAAGTGTAATGTTTTTCAAATTGTTTTCTCGCATTCCAGACAGCTTAATTTTACTGTTCAGTTTTCTTCTTTTTGAAGGAACGGGAATGGCAATTTTTTCGGTCAAGTATTCAGCCGTTAAGCTATTTTTAGCCTTGAGCAAATCTTTATGCTTTCCTTGAAATACAATTTCACCACCAAATTTACCTGCTTTTGGGCCTATATCTATTATTTGGTCGGCAGCACGCATCACATCTTCTTCATGTTCAACAACAATTACTGTATTTCCAACTTCTTTGAGGCGATTCAATACACCAATCAATCTTTCCGTATCTCTCGGATGCAAACCAATACTCGGTTCATCTAGTATATACATTGATCCTACCAATGCAGAACCTAATGAAGTGGCCAAATTAATTCGTTGCGACTCTCCGCCTGAAAGCGTAGCAGATTGACGATTTAAAGTGAGATAACCTAAACCAACTTCGCACAAGTAGTTCAATCTGTTGGTAATTTCAAGTAATAATCTTTCAGCAATTTCTTTCTGGTATTTATCGAGTTTTATTTCTTGAAAAGCGACTTTAAGTTCATCAACTGGCAATAAAATTAAATCGGCAAGATTGTACTGGTCAATTCTAACATTGTTCGTTTCTTTTCTCAATCGAGTTCCACGACAATCATGGCATAATGTTTTACCTCTATACCGAGACAACATGATGCGGTAATGAATTTTATAGGATTTGGATTGCAGATAATCAAAGAATTCAAATAGTCCTTTGATGTTGGCATCTCCATTCCAAAGAATGTTTTTTTCTTTTTCAGAAAGTTCTGAAATAGGTCTGTGTATAGGAAAATCAGATTTAGCAGCATTAGCAATAAAGTGGTGCTTCCATTCGCTCATTTTTTCACCCTTCCAGGGTACTATGGCGTCTTCATAAATACTTTTGGTTTTATCTGGAATCACTAAATTGGGATCAATGCCGATTGTAGATCCGTAGCCTTCACAGGTGTCACAAGCTCCGTAAGGATTGTTGAAACTGAAGAAATTAATAGACGGTTCTATAAATACTTCTCCGTCCAATTCAAACCTGGACGAAAATTCTGCAAATGACTCGTCTTTTAATCGATAAATGACACTATCACCGAATCCTTCATAAAAAGCGGTTTGAATTGAATCTCCAATTCGAGAAAAATAATCCTCATCATTTTGATGGCTCAATCGGTCAATGATAATGAAACTCTCATCTTTCTTGTACAGCTTTGGGTCAAAATCAGTTAAATCATAGGTTTCTCCTTTGATAAAAACTTTGGTGAATCCTTGTGAACTGAGCATTTCAGCAGCTTTGTCGGTAGCTTTTTTTTCTTTTAACCGCCATGGCGCCAATACCATATAACGCTCGCCTTCATCAAATTCCTTAATTAAATTGATGACATCAGTGACACTGTGTTTCTTTACTTCTTCGCCAGAAATCGGTGAATAGGTC
>JAUHXX010000163.1 GCA_030426825.1 Bacteroidia bacterium
TTCGAATATCTTAGCTTAAAACTCATCACTCATCACTCATCACTCATCACTCATCACTCATCACTCATCACTCATCACTCTCAAAACCGTTTCTCTCGGCTCTGCTCGATTCTCGATTCTCGATTCTCGATTTCGTTTTTCGTCATTCGAATACTTTACCTTGAACTCATCACTCATATCTCATAACGCATCACTCAAATCTCATCACTCAAATTCCCAATTAAACCGCCACATCATTCTCCCTAAGAGCATCATTTAAAGAAGTCTTCTTATCTGTACTTTCTTTTCGTTGTCCGATAATTAGTGCACACGGAACTTGGTAATCTCCTGCAGGGAATTTTTTAGTATATGATCCAGGAATTACAACGCTTCTTGGTGGAACATAGCCTTTCATCTCTTTTGGTTCTAAACCTGTCACATCAATAATTTTAGTCGACATAGTAAGCACGACATTAGCGCCCAATACTGCTTCTTTACCAACTCTCACTCCTTCAACTACAATACATCTCGAACCGATAAAGGTGTTATCTTCTATAATTACAGGTGCTGCCTGCAATGGTTCTAACACTCCACCTATTCCAACTCCACCGCTTAGGTGCACATTTTTTCCTATCTGCGCACATGATCCCACCGTTGCCCAAGTATCAACCATAGTACCTTCATCTACATATGCTCCAATGTTCACATAAGATGGCATCATTATCACTCCTTTAGAAATGTATGCTCCGTATCTCGCAATAGCATGAGGTACTACTCTTATTCCTTTTTCTTTATAGCCCGTTTTCAAAGCCATTTTATCATGGAATTCAAAAGGTCCTACCTCAATCGTTTCCATTTTTCTAATTGGGAAATACATTACGACAGCTTTCTTCACCCACTCATTAACTTGCCAAGAGCCGTCAGATTTTGGTTCGGCTACTCTTAATTCACCCGAGTCAATTTGCTCGATTACTGAATTAATGGCGTTTTGTACTTCTGTTGTTTCTAGTTTAGAACGATCATTCCAAGCTGCTTCAATGATACTTTGCATAGTGTTGTAAAATTTGAGCCCAAAGATAGAAATGCTTAATTTTATCTTGCGTAATTTTGAGTTTAATATTTAATCAAACTTTAAAAGAATGTTCGGAAATAATATGATGAAGAAGTTGCAGGCCATGCAACAGCAAGTTGAGGAAACTAAACAACGTTTGAATAACGTTAAAGTGACAGGTGAATCTGGATCTGTTAAAGTTGAGGTAAATGGTAATGGGGTGGTTTTAGACATTGTTGCACCGGATGGCTTAGAAAAAGATGAGTTGACTGATCATATTATCATTGCTTCGAATAAAGCCTTAGAACAAGCCAATAATATGAAAGAACTTGAAATGGCAAAATCTGCTCAAGGATTAATGCCAGGCATGTAGCATGGATATTTTTTTACTGATAGCAGTTGCTTTTGGTGCAAGTTGGTTGACTTTTTTCTCTGGCTTTGGCCTCGGAACATTATTGACACCAGTATTTATCATGTTGTTTAAAGATCCTGTTTTGGCTATTGCTGGGACAGCGATTGTACATTTTTCTAATAACGTGTTCAAGTTTCTATTAATGCAAAGAAATGTGAATTGGAAAATTGTGATTCCTTTTGGTTTAGCGGCCATTCCAGCAGCATTTTTAGGTGCGTTTTTAATCTCAAGTATTCAAGATATTACTTTGACTTCGTATGCTATTGGTGAAAGTGTTTATCATATCACCTTGTTGAATCTCATATTTTCAATCGTGTTGCTAATTTTCGCACTGATTGAGCTCATACCAAGTTGGAGTTTAACTTTTTCTAAACAAAAATTGTGGTTGGGAGGAGCTATTTCAGGATTTTTCGGAGGCCTTTCGGGACATCAAGGCGCTTTGAGATCTGCATTCCTATTGAAATATCAGCTAGAAAAAGAGGTGTTTATTGCCACAGGAATTGTTGTAGCGCTTGTCGTTGATTTGGTCAGAACTCCTATTTATTTTTCAAAGGTTGATATATCGGATATCTCAGGCGGGTGGATGTATATTATTATCGCCTTGTCAGCTGCATTGATTGGAGCAATTCTCGGTAAATTGTTGTTGAAGAAAATCAAAATGCGTTTTTTGACCGTTTTTGTTTCTGTTGCCATGATCCTATTTGGTATAGCACTAACTCTGGGCTTTTTAAATTAAGATTATGCTAAAAAAAGAATTGAGAAAAAAATATAAAGACTTACGTAAAGAATTATCCCACAAAGAGCGAGCGACTTTATCAAATCTCATTCTTGAAAGACTTACTGATAACTTCAAATTAGAAGGTAAAACGGTAAGTGTTTTTTTACCTATTGAACGCTTTTCTGAAATTATCACTTGGCCTTTAATGGATGATCCAGGCTATGTCAAAGTCTTGCCGGTTATTGACAGTGAAGGAGGTTTGAAACATCTAAAATATATTGGAAAAGAACAAATCAAAGTGACCGATTGGGGTATTCCTGAACCGCAATTCGGTGAGGCCTATCAAAGCAATGAAGTTGACCTGGTAATTGTACCTATGTTAGCCATAAATGATAAAGGCTATCGAGTAGGGTATGGTAAAGGATTTTATGACGGTTTTCTTAAATCTTGTCGTCCTGATTGTGTTTTTGTTGGAGTTAGTTATTACGATCAATTTGAAGAAATAGATGACTTACATAACAACGATATTCCATTAAACTTTCTAGTTACACCAAACAAGATTTATTCCTTCTGAACAATTTGGATTAATATTTGTTATCTTTCTGATAGAAATAATTTTTGTGTTTGTAAGCATAGCAAAATAATGCCGTCAAACATGAAGCAAACTATACTTTATGAAACTTTCTATTGCTGCCTTATTACTTATTTTTTCTGTCTCTGTGAGCTTTGCTTCTGAGAAAGCAGACCATTCTATTTTTGATGCTTTGTTAAAAAAGCACGTGTCTTCATCTGGGAATGTTGATTACAAAGGATTTAAGGCAGATATGAATAAGTTTGATGATTATCTTGTTGAATTAAGAGATCATGCGCCAATGAAAGATTGGTCGAGCAATGAAAAAAAAGCCTACTACATTAATTGCTACAACGCTTACATGATTAAGTTTATTTTAACTAAATATCCTGTAAGTTCTCCTAAAGATGTGAAATTTTCAGGGAAAGACGTTTGGCATTTTAGAATGGTTCAAGTCGGTCCACAAAAATATGATTTGACACAAGTTGAAGATAATATCTTAAGAAGAATGGGAGATCCACGAATTCATTTTGCAATTAACTGTGGAGCAAAATCTTGTCCTAAATTATTGAATGAGGCTTATGATCCTGAAAAATTGAGTGCTCAATTAAGTTCGGTAACAAAAAAGTTTTTAGCCAATAAAACACACAATGAGTTAAGTCCTAAAAAAGTGAAAATCTCTAAGATATTTGAATGGTATGCTGAGGATTTTAATAAAAACGGAGAAACTCTAATCAAATTCTTAAACAAGTACAGTGATGTAACTATCAACGCTGATGCAAAGGTTGAATTCAAAGAATACAACTGGGCTTTGAACGAATAAAATATGTCTGAAAAACTGCTAATTGTATTTGTAAAAAATATCCTGCTAGGAAAAGTTAAAACTAGACTTGCAAAAACAATTGGAGATTTCGGAGCCTTTGAGGTCTATAAAGAACTCGTTCAAATAACAGAAGCGGAAACAGAGCGCCTTGATGGGGTTACTGTTCATATCTATTTTTCTGATCAAATTATTGAATCAAAATGGCCTAACAAGCAAAAGTTTGTTCAGTCAGGAAAAGATTTAGGCGAGCGAATGCAGCAGGCATTTCAGCATGGTTTTGATCAAGGATTCACTAAAATTATCGGCGTTGGTTCAGACTTACCTGACTTGAATGCCGATTTGATGAATGAGGGGTTAAACGCTCTTGAAAATAGTGATACGGTTTTTGGTCCTTCAGAAGATGGGGGGTATTATTTACTCGGAATGAAACGTATGATTAATTGCATTTTCGAAAACAAGGAGTGGAGTACATCAGGTTTACTTTCGACCACTACAACCGAACTAATTTCCAAACAGTATTCAATTCAATTACTTCCAGAACTTAATGATATAGATACGATCGAAGACTTAAAAGCTTCCTCGGTATCGGATAAATTTAAACACTTATATGAGCTATCTTGACGCTACAAATGATCTTTACAAGGCAGCGGCTTTGACACCAGATGTTGGATTATGCTGCACAACCAACCCAATTTGGCAACTTCCAGGTTTAGATATTCCTGTGATCATGCAAGAAATGAATTATGGTTGCGGTAGTACCGTAAATCCAACGGACTTGGTTAATGATCCTAAAATTCTTTATGTTGGAGTAGGTGGAGGAATGGAATTGTTACAATTTGCCTATTTCAATAGGAACAAAGGAGGCGTAGTTGGGATAGATGTATTGGATGAGATGCTGGAAGCTTCAAGAAAGAATTTTATTGAAGCCGAAAAACTAAACCCATGGTTTAAATCTGACTTTGTTGAATTGAAAAAAGGGGATGCGCTGAATTTACCGGTTGAGGACAATTCAATTGATGTAGCTGCACAAAACTGTGTGTTCAATATTTTTAAATTGGACGATTTAAGTAAGGCGCTTTCTGAAATCTATCGTGTATTAAAACCAGGAGGCCGGTTGGTGATGTCTGATCCGACTTGTGAGCAAGAGATGTCTCAAGAATTAAGAGATGATGATAAATTGAGAGCAGCCTGTTTATCGGGGGCTATTCCATTGAAGGATTATATCAAGGCAATTACGGATGCAGGTTTCGCAACGATTGAAGTCAGAGCGAAAAGAGCATACCGCGTATTATCTCCAGAGCATTACAATACGGATGAATTGATTTTCATTGAATCTGTTGAAGTTTGTGCTATCAAAGATCCTATGCCAGCAGATGGACCATGTGTCTTTACAGGGAAAACTGCCATATACTATGGGGGAGACGAATTGTTTGATGATGGAAAGGGTCACACACTGCTTGTCAACCAACCAATAGCTGTATGCGACAAAACTGCAGGTCAATTGGCCGATTTAAATAGAAAAGACATTTATATCTCGGATTCGACATTCCACTACAATGGTGGTGGATGCTGTTAATGAAAATGAAAGTATAATGAAAAGCCTTCTTAGTTAATTTTAAGAGGGCTTTTTACTTCAATACAGTGACATGTCCTCTAATGGTATGTAGTTTATCTGACTGATCTTCACCAAATTCAATTTGCCAGATATAAACTCCATCAGGAACAATCTCTCCTCCGTAAACACCATCCCAACCATAGTCAGGGTTATACGTTTCAAAAACTACTTCACCGTATCTGTTAAAAATTAACATGTGGAAGTCGTAGTAATCATAACCACTCGTGAAAACAGGTTTAAAGCTGTTGTTAAATTGATCTCCATTTGGTGTAAATGAATTTGGGATATAATATGTTAATACATCATTTATTGTTACAAGCTGTGTGGTCGTATTCGAACAAAGCAAATCATCAGAGTATGCAGTCAACGATACCGTGTACCAGGCTGGCACATCAGGGTAGACATAATTAGGCTCTTCGTCAGTACTAGTTCCTAAACTATCTCCAAAATCCCAGAAATAGGTATCACCCTTTTGTGAGTAGTTGTTAAATCTAATATCTGTGAATTCAATATTCGTTACAGACGGCGAGGGAACGAATGATGCAACAGGCATGGCTGTGATATCAATATAGTCATCATAAGTTTCTGAAGAAATACAACCAGCTTCTGATTCAACAGTAAGGGTTACATCATAAATTCCTGCCATATAGCCATTTGCAACTGTTCCGCATTGACTTGAACTTGTGCCGTTACCGAAATTCCAAGTGCAAATCTGAGCCGGATCAGTTGATACAGCAGTGAAGTTGACAGATTTCGGTTCACATCCAGTAAATACATCCGCGTTAAAATTAGCATCTGGCATTTCGTGAATCGTAATTTGTAAATTTGATGAATCTGGGCATAAACCTGCTGCTGAAGTATTATAATGAACTAGGTATTGGCCAGGTTCTGACCCAGCTAAGTCGATATCACCTGTGTTAGGATTTAAACTCAACACCGATCCACCAGAAACTAAATCATAAGAAAAAGTTCCACCAGTAGTTCCCATAATATTTGCTACCGGATTATTATCTAGTTTACAATATTCAATACCAGCAGTATAATTAAACGTTGGATCATCTTGAGGTAAAACCGTCACATCAACTTGATCAGTGTTTTCACAACCATTCAAATCAGTTCCGACAACCGTATATGTCAAGGTGTTTACTGGAACGAACTGCGTGTTATCTGTAATTCCATTATCCCATACATAAGTATCAGCTCCAGAACCTGCTAAAGTAACTGCAACCCCTGCACAAACAGCCTGATCAATACCTGCATCAACTACCGGTAGATCATGAATGTCAACCGTAAAGGTAGAATCATAAGGACAAGCAGGATTTGGTGTATAGGTAATATCATAGGTTCCTGGTGTGGAGGTAGATGGTGTAATTGCTCCCGTGGTTGGGTCAATCGTAATTCCAGGTGCGGTAGTAAAGGCACCGCCTAAGGTTCCTGTCATATTCGCATTAACAACAGGTTCATCAACACACATTGAAGTTAATGGGTAATCAAACCATGGATCAAGCGGGTTAACTGTTACTAAAATATCTGCGGTACCTGAGCAACCCGAATTAGTTTCGGTAATATTTGCTGTATAAAGAGTGGTTGTGATTGGATAAGCAGAAGTAAATTGTGAGTTAGGATTTGGTAATCCAGCCGCTGGTGTCCAAGATAATTGATAATTCGCCGCAGGAATTGATGGTTGAGGTGATAAGAGCATAGCTAGAGTAGTACTGTCTCCGCAATCAAACGTACTTGGTGTAGCAAAGGCTCCTAAGTTGAACTGGTTAACAGTAACTGGAATTACCGCAGTACATGAGTCATCTGTTCCGTTTGTATACAAAACTGTATAATCTTGTGTTACCGTTGGGAATACTGTTGTGTCTTGTGAAGCTTGAACTCCGTTCCATTCGTAGTAGTATGCACCCGAACAGTTGATCGGTTGGATTTCTACATTGTCAATTCCCCAGTGGTCAAAATTAGCTGTACTTCCCGCATCTTGTCTCCATTGAAACATGGTGTTGGCAGACCAAGCAGCAGCCGGTAAATTGAAACAGTAATTAGCCCAGCTGTAATAAGGTCCTGATCCTGTGCTGTTAGGCTGGAAATAGAAGATATCTACCCAAGTTGCTCCATTATCAATAGAGTATCTGAAATAGACTCCCTCATTTGCTTGATCTGGATCTTCACAATCATTACAACCGCAAGGGTCATCATCCGCCATATCAAAATCGAAGCAAACCTGAGCTCCGCATGATAAATCAAAACCAACTGTGTTTAATTGTCGTGGTTGTGTAGCAGAACTTCCCATCCATGCAGATGATGTTCCGTCTAAAGAAGGACCACAAGGATTGTTATACATTACTGTTTGAGTAGATGTCCAACCAGCCCCTAAAGAGTTTAGATTGAAATCAGCAAATAGGGCAGGGCCTTGGGCAAAACCTTGTGATTGCAGATCTACCTGTTCACCGCAATTAATTGTTACGGGAACCGCAGGAGAAGCCGTTGCATTTACCACGCATTGTGAAAATGCCTGGTTCAGACTAAAAAATCCTATTAGTAATAAATTAATTCGAAGAAAATTCTTCATTTGGTTCGTTCGTTTAGTTACACAAAATTAAAACAAGCTTAAACTTTAAACAAGACAAATTTTTAGCTTAGTTGGAATCTTGTTGCATTTGTTACGTAAACGCTGACGTTTAGTAAATAGTTGCTTATTTTTTTAACATAAAAAAAGGCTGGTGTTAAACCAGCCCTATTTTCTTAGTTAAAAAAATTTATTTCTTTTTGGTTTCTGTAGATTTTTTCTCGCTACAACATTTCTTTTTGTCGCACTTTTTCTTTTCAGTTTTATTCACTTTCTTTTCTCCATCTTGAGCGTAAGAAGTTGAAAATGATCCAATAAATGCTGTTAGAGCGATTGCCATTATTACCTTTTTCATATCTGTGTGTTTAGTTTGTTCTTAATTTATAACGTTTATATAACGGTTAACTTACATAAAAGATGCCAAAACTGTATTTTTTCCTTGAACAACATCATCAATTTTAACATTTATTTTGGCATCAAGTGGTAGAAAAATATCAACTCTTGATCCAAATTTGATAAATCCAAATTCTTCTCCCTGAGTTATTGACTCGCCTTCCTTTGCATAACATCTGATTCTTCTGGCTACTGCACCCGCGATTTGACGGTACAGAATTTCTTTACCTGATGAATGTTCAGTTACAAC
>JAUHXX010000164.1 GCA_030426825.1 Bacteroidia bacterium
TAGCCCATCATCAATATTGTAATCAATAAAGGTATGTCCGTCATACGAGGTAACCCCAGATCCATCTGTTCCGAACCATATTGTTCCATTTTTATCTTCATGAATGGTCCAGACATAATTGGATTTTAATCCTTTTGATTCATCAAATTGAATAAATGTACGACCGTTATACATTGTCACTCCCGTTGTCCAAGTGGCAAACCAAAGATTACCTCTTCTGTCTTCTATCATATCCATGATATAGCTTGAACTCAGTCCTTGGTCAACGTCTATTCCTTGAATATTGTAACTGGCTCCGTCATTGAAATCAAATTTAGATCCAATTACAGGTTGGTTATATCCAAGCTCTTTAGAAGTTCCAAAGGCCTCCGTAACTACTGGCATTTCAACGGAATCTTGTCCTAAGGTATTATGCGGAAGCGAAGTAGATAATAATTTGATTATGGGTTGTTGAACTGTTTGAATATTCGAGTGAGCACCTTGTTCAACAGGTTCACCTGCCTTTACAACTTCTGGTTGAGGAATGATTTCTGGGTCCAGAACTTTTGGCTGAAATGGATATGGCTCTCCAGTTACAAGGTTAGGATTAAGAAAATCATCTTCATCATGCTCTTCTTCCACCTGAATTTCATCAGGTTGAACCTCTTGCTTTTTCTTGTTACAAGAAAGTAACAATAGCAAAGGAAAAAGTAGAATTTTGAAGTAGTAACTCACGAACTGTCTAAAAACTTAAAAATAACAAAATTATTAGACCGAAAGTGAAAAAGAATCACTGATTATGACAAGAATCGGGTAAAGCTAAAAAATGCTTGTTGAAAGTTTAAAAGATTGGGATGAAGGATTCAATCATTTTGAACTTACTTTTGTTTGAATGATTGATAATTTTAGACATAAGGGCTTGAGAAAGCAATTAGTAGCTGAACTTGAAGAAAAAGGTATAAAGCAACAAGCTGTACTAGACGCTATTATGGCGGTTCCCAGACATTATTTTCTTGATCCCGTGTTTACTAAGCAGGCGTATTCAAATATGGCATTTCAAATTGGTGCTGGTCAAACTATTTCGCATCCCTATACTGTTGCTTTTCAAACAGAACTATTGGAATTGAGTAAAGGCGACAAGGTGCTGGAAATCGGCACTGGTTCTGGTTTTCAAACTGCAGTGTTGTGTGAGATTGGAGCTAAAGTCTATTCAATCGAACGCCAGAAAGAACTCTTTTTAAAAACCAAACAACTGATCCCTAAGTTGAACTATACGCCTAAATTGAGATATGGAGATGGCTATAAAGGATGGCCCAGTTTTGCTCCTTTTGACAAAATAATTATTACTTGTGGTGCTCCTTACATTCCAGAAGATTTGGTGAATCAACTAAAAAATGGAGGCAGAATGGTTATTCCTTTGGGTGATGGGAAAGTCCAGGAAATGATTTTGCTGGTAAAAAATGAAGCTGGCGAAATCTCTCAAAAGTCATTCGGAAAGTTCAGTTTCGTTCCAATGCTCAAAGAAACAGCAAAGTAAACTTAGTTTTTAATTACAATCCTAAATCTGGGATTTGATCTTGCTCTAATCGCAACACAGTTCGGAACAAAACTTAAGGTGGCTTGATCAATGTAAAGGGTTTCAATTAATCTAAAAGCGCAAATACTGTCACTGATAATAAAATTAGGGCCAGCCCTGGAAACATCTAAAACATTTAATTGAGTGAGATTATAAAAACTTTGAGGTAAAGAATTCAATTGATTAGGTCCTATTGCCAAATGAAATAATGCAGACATATCTCCAATATTTTCGGGTAATGACTCTAACTGATTAAACTCAAGATACACATGCGAGAGTTTTTTTAAATTACAAATTTCATCAGGCAGAGACGTTAAGGAATTAAAACTTAGATGTAATTCTTCCAGGTTTTCTAATTGGCCAATTTCTTTTGGGATTTCAGTCAATTTGTTCGCTTTTAAAGATAACTTTCTGAGTTTCTTTAATTGCCCAATTTCAGGTGGGATAGAGGTGAGGTCATTTCTACTTATAATGAGTCTTTCAAGATTTACGAGTTTACCAATGTCAGACGGAATAGTTGTGAGCTTATTGTTGTGTAGGTTGAGGGATTTGATTTCTGGATGTTTGAATACATCTGCCGGGACCTCTCGTAGATATTTTCTGCTCAAATCAATTTTTTCATCACCTAAATTATAATAACGAACAAAACTGTTTTTGCCATCACCACAAGAAAATATTCCAATGCCTAATACTATTAGACTGATGATTGAATATTTAAATATGCTAGATGACTTTTTCAAATTATTTTAATAATTCTTTCACCGCAGCCTCTAACTGCTGATCATTTCCGTTGATGAATTGTTCATATTCATTATTGACCTCTATGTCTGGTAATAAATCATGATTCTCTACTAAAAATCCTTCTGTTACTGAACGCATGCCTACTTGAGGTATACCGAATACGGTTTGACCATCAATCATAGTTTCCCACCAAACTGCCGTTCCTGTTCCAGCTACTGGCATTCCGATTAATTTCCCAATACCCAATTGCTTGTAAACATAAGGGAAAAGGTGAGCGTCAGAATAATTTCCCTCTGACATCAACACGCATGATGCTTTTTGCCATTTTTCTAAAGGTTCACCTCCCATGTTTTTCTGACCTCTTGGTTCAAATGTCATATAAGTTTTACCGCTTAAAAAAGTAGCTAAATCATCATGCAACCAGCCACCACCGTTGAAACGAGTATCCACAATCAAGGCTTCTTTTTTATTGTATTTTCCAAGAGCTTTGTCGTAAACTGAAGTGAATCCTCCCGGTGACATAGATTTAACATGTACGTAACCAATTCGGCCGTCAGATAATTCATCAACTTTATCTTCACAAATTTTAATCCACCGTTGATACAACAGGTTGTATTCAGTTCTGCTTGAAATTGGTTTTACTATTTCTTCCCAGTTTTCTTTTGTTGAAGGATTATAAACACTTAACAACACTTTGTCTCCAACCTTTCGATTAAGAAGTGGCAAGTAATTTTCATTCGCTTTGATTTCTATTCCGTCAATTTTTTTGATAATCACCCCGTTCACCATTTTTTCAGAACATTTTGACAAAGGGCCTTTAGGTAAAATTTCAAGCACTTTCAATCCATCACCTGAATGACCTTCATCATAAAAGCAACCCAATGATGCCGTTTGATCACCATTAGTGGAATGATTTCTATACCTGGCTCCTGTATGTGATGCGTTGAGTTCCCCTAATAGTTCAGATAGCATTTCTGAAAAGTCGTATCCATTGTTTATGTAGGGTAGAAATTTGCTG
Organism: Bacteroidia bacterium; assembly: GCA_030426825.1. GTDB lineage: Bacteria > Bacteroidota > Bacteroidia > Flavobacteriales_D > Crocinitomicaceae > Paracrocinitomix. Next base: position 3,315 of record JAUHXX010000164.1, read on the forward strand.
TATTCTTCTTTATACATGTCCCAATCAACACCATGTAAATCTTCCACGTAAAACTTCTCTCTTACCTGTCTCCAAGCATGATTAAACATATATGTTCTCTCAGCTGAGGCGTTCAGCAGCATTTCAGATTGTATGCTAATTGGCTCCATTTTACCAGAACTTACATCCACTTTCATCAATTGTCCTTTTTTATTGATATAAATGTTTTTTTGTTCTTTATCAAAAGCAAGGGATGACCAGCCTGCGTTGAGTTTAGCCAACATTTTAGTTTCTTTCTCTTTAAAATCAGTAGACCAGAGGTTGAAACCTTTCTCAAACTGAGTTAGGTAATACATCTTTTGTCCTTTCTTGTCAACTAGGTAATCCATCAAATCGGATGAATGGATAGTCAATAAAACTCTTCTGTTCTCTAAGTTGTTAAGCTCTATCTTTAAAGGTTTTACTTCGTCTTTATCCTCAACTTCTTTCTTTTTATCCTTGTCATCTTTAGCTTCATCATCCTCTTTTTTATCGGCATTATTTTCAGCTTCCCATTCTTCAAATTCTTCTTTATTTAGGATGAATTTTTGATATGCCGACTCTGTTAAGAAAATGGCCTCTACATTTCCTTGACCACCGTGTCCACCGTGCGACTGCATGCCGTGTTTACCAGTGTAATAATAAACCATTTCACCATCCATTGAAAACTTCGCGTTCCAATTGGTGTAACCACTTTGAGTCAAATTAATTGGATCTTCTTTACCGGAAGCATTCAATAAGCCAATGTCCGTTCGCCAGCGGTCTGCATCAAAATAAGTCACTAATAACCACTTTGAATCAGGAGACCATGTGTAAGACTGATCTCCGTCAGAATACGAATAGTTCAAATTTCCATCTAAAACTACCCGTTCCTTTTTTGTACTGAGGTTGATGATTTTTAATGTTGTTCTGTTTTCAAAAAATGCCACTTCTTTTCCGTCTGGTGAAAATCCGGGTTGAAAGGTTTCTTCACCGTTATTGACTAGTTCTTTTTCTTCAAGTAAAGTTGAATTGTAAAAGTGTTTTTCAGCTTCTCTTTTTCTTTCTACTGTATAAATATTCCAACTTTCATTGCGTTCAGATGCAAAAACCAACATTTTTCCATCTTCGCTGAAACTTACAGAACGTTCTTGTTCAGGTGTATTGGTGATTCTTTTAGTGGTAGCATAGTCCACTGAAGTAACAAATACTTCACCTCTGTAGATGAATGCAATTTCTTTGCCGTCTGCAGAAACGGCAAATTCGCCGGCAGATGATATTTTCTTCACTGTAGTTTCATTGAAAATTTGATCCTTATGTATTTTGATTTCAACTTTATTTGATGCTCCATTTTCATACAAATAAATTTCGCCTTTATAGCCATAACAAATGATTCCATCTTGTGATTGACTGATAAATCTAACTGGATGATCAATAAAATTGGTCAATTGCTTTTGATAAGGTTCGGTTAATGAACCAGTCCAGATATTAAAACTTCCTGATTTTTCACTCAAAAAAGTCAATTCATTAGCATTTTTCCAAAGTGGATTTCTGTCTTCAACTTTCAAGGTTGTAATTTGAGTGAACTTTTTGGAATCAATGTCATACTTGATAATGTCCCTTGTAACACTTGAAGTATGGTGTTTTCTCCATGGGTCTTCGTAACCTTTTCTATTGTGAAAAAGTAATGATTTTCCATCTTCACTGTATTGGACATCTTCTGAAGCTACTGTTAGGAATTGTTTCTCCCTGCCACCGTTAGTAGGTACTTCGTAAAGTTCTGATAAAGCCCAATTCGGAAATTGAACAGATTTGGCATCATCCATTCGTACCGCACCAAAAAGAATTTTTTTACCATCAGGGCTAAAGTCATATGGAGTGTCATTGGAAGAATGATAAGTGAGGCGTTTTGGAGCTCCGCCATTTGCAGCAACAATGAATACATCAAAATTACCATGTCTATCAGATGCAAATGCAATATGTTTTCCATCAGGTGACCAAATAGGGTGATAGTCATGAGCTAAATGCGAAGTGATTTGAGTGGCTAAGCCTCCAGTTGAATTTACAGTGAATAAATCTCCCTGATAAGAAAAAACAATTTGTTTACCATCTGGTGAAATGCTTGGATATCTCATCCATAAGGGCTGAGCAAAAGATTGGATACCGAAAAGTAAAAAAGTGATGAATAAAATATTTTTCATATGACACAATAGGTTACCCATCAAAAATAACAAAAGCAACGGTATAGTAATTGAATAATCATGCAAAGGATCATTTATTCACGATAGCTGGTGAAAATGTTAATTGTTCGGAGAATTAAAGGTGAATTGTGGCTGAATGTTTACTTTTAAAGCCTAACCGATTTATTATGAAATTAAGATTAATAATTTTTGTTATCTGTGGATTGACTTTGACGGCTTGTAAAAAAGATGATCCAAAAGAACCTACCAATGCTAATTTAATTGTCAAGATTAAATTTGATTCAACTTTACCACGATTAGATAATTTTGGTCAGCCGGCAACAGTTCCGCCAGAGCATTCTACTCAATCTCCGGTGATTCATTCAATGAGTGCCCATTATATAGAACTTGCACCAAATGCGTATACACCGCTTGAATCTGGTGAGATCATCTATGTAGGAGATGAAACTACAGTTGGTGGATCAAAGGCGGTTGATTTTAGTAAAGCTGCAATTGTTGGTAATGACGAAGTAATGGTGGTGATACCACTATTTACTATTGCTCCTGGAACGTATGAATGGCTTAGAGTTTCATTGACTTATCAAAATGGAGATATTCAATTTAGAGAATTCGGTGCTAATTATACAGGTCGTTTGGCATCTTTTGTTGGATTTAATACCTATATAACATCTCATCAAGTTGATCAGCAGACCGTTACTGTTAATGGCAATAAGTCTCAAGGCTACTGGGCTTTTGAAACGCTTGGGTTTATGTTTGAAGGAGATGCTGGAGCCACAACTGTACCGAATCCTTTAGCGGATACCTCTCCAATTCCTCCAGGGTCATGTGTTGTTACTGGTGAATTTCCAGGAGGATTTACTATTACAGGTGAAGAAACCAGTGATATCATCCTGAATATGAATTTTTCAACAAATGAAAGCTTTGAATGGTATGACGTCAATCAAGATGGTTTTTACGAACCTAATGCTGGAGACTATGTAGTTGATATGGGGCTAAGAGGACTTTATCCTACAGTTGAAAAATAATCAAGTTTTTTCTAAGTAAATATCGAATTTAATTGCAAGACTTCCATCTATATCAATGGGAGAAACCGGCAGAATTCTATGAACGGCTTTTGCTTGAGATGCCCAAGGATCTTCTGTAATATGTGGGTCGCCAGCAAAGTAAATTTGTGAGATCAGCTCTTTATGTCCTTCAGCTGTAATTCTGAAATGAATGTGTGAAGGTCGGTATAGTTTGCCATTTAAATATTTTCCAGGTAGGATAGTTTTAAAGCTGTATTCTCCATTTTTATTAGTGACCCAGCCAGCTCTGTGAAGCATTTTAGATGATTTGTTATCATAATCACCATTGGCGTTGCAATGCCAGATTTCTACAAGTGCGTTTGATAAAGGTGTCTTGCAATCATCTGTATAAACAGTACCATTAACAGTTATTCGATTTCCAGCTAGTCCTTCAAAAATCAAATTATCTCGCAGTGGAGCATTCTTTCTATAAAAGGGGCCTAGAATATCATCAGTAGTAGTGCAATCTCCGTTAAAATTGTTGTTTTCGTTTTCGATAACTTTACCAAATGTAGAAAGTGAAAAAGCTGCGATTGAAGATGTGATTATAAATTCTTTTCTGTTCATGGTCTGTTTTCTAGTATAAGTACATTTGTTTTGCAGGTAACAAAGATTATTCCACAATAATGAATCAAGACCCAGATATATCAATTTTAATGCCTCTTAGGAATGCTGAATTTTGGATTGATGAATGTATTCAATCTATCATAGAACAGCGTTATGAGAGTTGGGAGTTGTTGGTAGTGGATGATGGCTCTACTGATGGCTCCATTGAGAAAATAGGGGGATATGCTATAGCGGATCAGCGAATTCGATTGGAATCAAATAGGGGAGTTGGAATAATTGACGCCTTAAACCAGGCTTTTATGGTCAGCAAAGGTCAATTTATTCACAGAATGGATGCAGATGATATCATGCCACCGAATAAGCTCTTTGATTTAATGAAGGCCTTAAACTATCGAAAAGATGTGGTGCAAACTGGTGAAGTCCAGTATTTCTCTGAAGACAAAGTCTCTTCTGGTTATTTGGATTACCAAAACTGGCTCAATTCAATTGAAAGTTATGATGCTGAGATGTACCGGGAATGTGCGATCGCATCTCCAAATTGGTTGGTGCATAGAAGTTGTTTTGAGGATAAAATTAGGTTGTCAGAATTGAAGTATCCAGAGGATTACGACATGCTATTAAAATGGTATGAGCATGGCTATAAAATTGAACGTTTGAATAAAATGACTCATTTATGGAGAGAGCATCCTAAAAGAACCTCAAGAAATTCAGAGATTTATCAACAAGCATCTTTTTTCAAATTAAAACTCAGATATTTTGTGCGATTAGAATTGTCAGAAAATGAGTCTGTTCAACTGATTGGGGCAGGAGACAAGGGGAAGCTGGTTGCTAAACTATTACAAGAATTAGAAGTTGATTTTGAGTGGTTTGATCTTAATCCCGGACGTGTGGAATCAAATAAAATGGTGCAGCCATTAGAAGGTTTAGTCTATGAAAAAAAATCATTATTAACCAATTGGCCAAAAAATGAAGAAACCCAAAGTGATATTTTGATCTATCTCAATAAGCATGGCTTAAGCAAGGGGCAAAACTTGTGGGTGTTATAACTTATAAACTCTTTCCTTTGAGGATGAAATAGTGGGTTGATTTTCACAAATCCCATAAACACAGGACCCCGTTCCCGTTAGTGATGCAAAATAGGCGCCATCTTCTAATAATTGACTTTTAATTTGACCG
>JAUHXX010000165.1 GCA_030426825.1 Bacteroidia bacterium
CCAAAGCTCTAAACAGATAAAAATTGTATCATTTAGTACGGCCTTTTGCTTCCCTGGCATTGAAAGTCCAATTCAGGAAGATTTACTTTTCCGGAGTAGATCGCATTCCTAAAGACAAACCCGTGATCCTGGCGGTCAATCACCCCACAGCATTTCTAGAGCCCTGTGTGGTGGCTTGTTTCCAACCCCAGGCCCTGCACTTTCTGGTGCGGGGTGACCTTTTTAAAAAACGCTTTTTTAGAATGTTGTTGGAATCACTTAAGAACCTAGGGATAACAGTAGGTATTTCACTTGCAGTGGCTTTCCTGTACTTTTTAATCTCTCCAATTCATGATGAAAATTCTAATTTATTGAGTCGAACGGCGCCTACATTTTTAGATGTTGTAGTGGCAATTTTTGGTGGATTAGCTGGTGTGATTGCTCATACTCAAGGTAAAAATGATACGGTTATTCCGGGAGTGGCAATTGCTACCGCTTTGATGCCTCCTTTGTGCACGGCAGGATATGGTCTAGCTATAGGAAATTGGGGTTATTTTTTCGGAGCAAGTTACTTGTTCTTATTAAATTCACTTTTAATCGCTGCTTCGGCTTATTTCTTTATTCGTTACCTGAAATTCCCGAAAAAAGAATACTTGACCCCAAAAATCGATAAACGGGTGAGAGTCTATACTTGGGTATTTATCATAATTGCTGTAGCTCCTTCTGGTTATCTTTTCTATAAAATGACCAAAAGATCAATCTTTGAAGGAAATGCAAACGCATTCGTTACAGAAGTTGTTGCAAATGTTGATGAGAACATTGTGGTTAATCCAACTTATGAGTTTGATTGGGACGAATCTGTTATTCATCTCGCCATTACCAACTTTTATGCAGATGAAGGTACACGAGCTATGTGGGACAGATTAAAGTCTGAGTACGATCTGGATTATGCGCGAATTCATATTCAACAAGATAAAGACTTCGAATCGCTGGTTCAAGAAAAACTAGAGGATTATGATCAGAAAAATGCTGGTGCAAATACATTGGCGCAATTGCTGAGCAAAAAGGAAAATGAACTTTTGCGTATGCAACAACAAATTGATCAATTTGAGGAGCTATTAAAGCCAAATGAATCCGAATTTAAAATTGACCACGTCCTTGCCGGTTTCAAAATAGATTATCCCGAATACAAGCATATTTATATAAACGAGTCATATAGTTTAAATGCATCAAATCAATTGGATACTAACTACATAATGTCTGTTGAATTTAATCCTGAAATTGGTGCAGAAGAGCGCCACAAGCTTAATTCCAAGATTTCTAGAAGAATGAAGCTAGAATTATCGCAAAAAGGACATGTTAAACAGGATACTGTACGTGTTATTTCATTGAATTGAGACTAGTTGTTAGCATATGCTCTTTATTAATACTTTTTTCTTGTAAAAAGGATTATTCACATCTTGATACCCAAGTTTTTGGGCATGCTGGAATCAGTTTAGAAAAGCGAAAATCGGAGTTTTATCCTAACTATATTGGAGATATTCAGTATGCCCTGCAACAAACCGATCTAGACGGAACAGAAATTGACGTTCAAATGACGGCGGATGGAGAACTTGTTTTATTTCATGATCAAGAATTAGATGAAAATTCTAATTTGTCAGGCTGTATACCGGAATTGACTTGGCAAGAATTGCAATTTGGAGCGTTCTACAATACAGTTTTTCCTATTTCAAAACTGAGGGATGCATTAATTTTACTTGAGATTGTAGATAAAACTCTGATCCTGGATGTGAAGCATCATAATTCTTGCGCTAACGAAAACATAGATTTTAGTCAGTTTAATCAGAAATTAAATGAATTGTTAGATGATCTGGATGAAGATGAAAAGTCAAGAATTGTTGTGAATTCAAGAAAATTGGAACTCCTTCAAGAGCTTACAGATACGGTCATTCAAAAATCGCTCGAATCAGATGATCCCAATTTTGCTTTACCAGCTATGGAACAAAATAACATTGATATTCTGATAATTAAATTAGGAGCTATGAATGACGAGATCAATGATAAAATTCATGAAAAAGGATATAAATTGGGGATTTATAATGTAAAAACACGAAAAGAAAATAGCAAGGCTCTTGAATTTGAACCTGATTTTGTAATTTCAGATAATATTGATTGTACCTTAAAAAGTGTAAATGGCTAAGAAGAAAAAGAAACGTATGGATGTGGTTTATTCTACAAATCCTGATTTCGATTTTGAAATTGAAGCTGATGAAGAAGAAACTCTTCCTAATAACGAGCAATTGTTAAGAGTCTTAATTGACCGGAAACAAAGAAAAGGAAAAGAGGTTACACTGATTGAAGGATTTGTGGGTACCGAAGAAGACTTGAAAGAGTTAGGGAAATGGCTAAAGCAAAAATGTGGCGGCGGTGGTTCAGTGAAGGATGGAGATATTCTTGTTCAGGGAAATCACAGGGATAAAATCATGGAGTTACTTATAAAAGAAGGATATCAGGTCAAGAGGGTGGGTGGCTAAGAATTTAAAATGAGCAACCCCGATTCTGAATGCCTGTCGGTAATTATTTTACCAAGTTAACCAATTTAAACCCTATGAAAAGAAATGGCATCCAAAATCGGGACTCATTTAACATTTAAACTTGACGTTTAATGTTTAACCCTTGCCATAAATATACAAAGCTTTAGTATTCATTTTGTGAATATAATTTTAACTGTACAGAATTTTGAGTGAACGGTAAATATTAAACATTTGTTGGCACATCTATTTTTTAAAACTAAAAAAATACCCTTCCTAATTCTCTTCTTCAATTTTTAAAATTACCTTTGCTTAATCCGAATCAAATGGATAAAAGAACGATTTTAAATAGCAAGCACGTTGAGCTCACACTTAAACGATTAGCTAGTCAACTAAAAGAAAATCACCAATCTTTTGAGAATACTGTTTTAATTGGTTTGCAGCCAAGAGGAATTCATGTATTGGAGCGACTCAAAACTATTCTGGAAAAAGACTTGAGTACCAAATTAATTTGCGGTCAATTAGATATCACTTTTTACAGAGATGATTTCAGAAGAAGAGATCAACCGCTAATTCCATCCGTTTCAAATATTGATTTTATTATTGAAGATAAACGAGTTGTTTTGATTGATGATGTTTTGTATACCGGAAGATCAATCCGATCAGGATTAGATGCTTTACTCGCTTTTGGTCGTCCAAAAGAGGTTGAATTGTTGGTTCTGATTGATCGACAATTTGAAAGACATCTGCCGATAGAACCAAAATACACAGGGAAACCTGTAAATACGCTTAGCTCTCAAGTAGTGGTGGTAGAATGGGAGCAACATACTGGAGAAGATAAAGTAATATTATGCACTGAAGATGATAAAAATGGATAATTTAAGTGTAGATCATTTAATCGGAATAAAAGACCTAACTAAGCAGGATATTGAATTAATATTCAAAACTGCAGATAGCTTTAAACAGGTTATTAATAGACCAATTAAAAAGGTTCCCTCTTTGAGAGATATTACAATAGCAAATCTATTTTTTGAAAACTCCACCAGAACCCGATTGTCATTTGAATTGGCAGAAAAGAGATTGTCAGCAGATGTGGTCAATTTTTCAGCGGCAAATTCATCAGTAAAGAAAGGTGAAACCTTAATTGATACGGTGAATAATATTCTGGCAATGAAGGTTGATCTTGTAGTAATGAGACATCCAAATCCAGGAGCAGCCAAATTTTTATCAGAAAAAGTAAATGCGAGAGTGGTGAACGCCGGTGATGGAACTCACGAGCATCCAACCCAAGCCCTTTTAGATGCATATTCGATAAGAGAGCAACACGGAGAAGACTTCACTGGTAAAAAAGTTGTTATTGTTGGAGATATTTCACATTCTAGAGTAGCACTTTCTAATATCTTTTGTTTGCAAAAATTGGGTGCCGAAGTAATGGTTTGTGGACCAACAACGCTTATCCCTAAATTCATCCATGAGCTAGGAGTAAAAGTTGAACATAATCTAAGAAAAGCACTAGAATGGTGTGATGTAGCCAATATGTTGAGGATACAATTGGAACGACAAGAAATTAAATATTTTCCAAGCCTTAGAGAATACAGTATGTTGTTCGGTCTTGATAAAGAGATGTTAGACAGTTTATCAAAAAAAATAACCGTCATGCACCCTGGACCAATAAATAGGGGAGTTGAAATTTCTTCTGATGTTGCCGATAGTGATCAGTCTATCATTCTTCAACAAGTAGAAAATGGAGTTGCCATCAGAATGGCAGTGATCTATTTGCTCGCAGCGAAAATCAATCGTCATTGAGCTTCTTATCAAATTCCGAAATAATTCGTCAGTAACGAAAATCGAAAAACCAATCACTAATCACTCATGTTTAATTACGTCATTCGTCTTTCGTCATTCGAATAATTTAGCTTAAAACTCATCACTCATCACTCATCACTCATCACTAAACACCAACAACCAAACACCGGTATTGAGAATCGAAAATCGAAAATCGAAAATCGAAAAACGAAAATCGAAAAACGAATGACGAAGATCGAATGACGAAGAACGAAGAACGAAAATCGAATAACAAAAACCCACTATTAACTCACAATTGTTCCTAACTCATAAAAACAAAAGTCAAACAATTCAAAAATTATTTTAAATTTGATACAAACAACAACCTATGAATTTTTCGAAAGAAGAAAAAGACAAATACACGATCGTAACTTCTAACGTTGAAAAGCTTGATTCTACTAATGCTCCAGAGTTAAAATCCGAATTAGTATTAATCAATAAAAACTCAGTTAATAGCATAGTTCTTGACATGTCAAACTCTCGCTATTGCGATTCATCTGGTTTAAGCGCAATTCTAATTGGCAATAGACTTTGCAAAGATTCAGGTGGTAAATTTGTGCTTTCTGGACTTCAACCCAATGTTCAAAAGTTAATTGAAATCTCTCAACTGAATAGTGTTTTAAATATTTCTGATTCTTTAAAAGATGCAGAAACTAGTCTTAATGACTAAATAATGAACTATAATAAAGTTGATAGTAATCATCTTTCCTTTTTTAAATCTTTTTTAAGTGATGCCCAAATTGTATCTGCCGCAGCAGAGTTGCATAAATTTGCGCATGACGAAACTGAGGACTTGGTCTATTTTCCCGATCTTGGGTTAATTCCAAATTCGGTAGAAGAGCTTTCTAGCATTCTAAATTATTGTAATCAAAATCAAATAGCTGTAACCCCGCAAGGTGCCAGAACTGGCTTACGTGGAGGGGCGTTGCCTGTTCACGGTGGTGTTGCAGTTTCCATGCAGAATTTTAACCGCATTATTAATATTGATGAAGACAATGCTCAGGTTACCGTTGAGCCAGGGGTAATTACCCAGGTCTTACAAGAAGCTGTTGCGGCAAAAGGATTGTTCTATCCACCAGACCCTGCCTCAAAAGGCTCATGCTTTATCGGAGGAAATTTATCTGAGAATTCAGGAGGTCCAAAAGCTGTGAAATATGGGGTAACTAACGAATATGTACTCAACTTAGAAGTTGTTTTAGCTGATGGATCCGTGATTTGGACCGGCGCAAATGTTTTAAAAAATGCAACCGGATATAATTTAACGCAGTTAATGGTTGGGTCCGAAGGAACTTTAGGGGTAATTACTAAAGCCGTTTTAAAATTGATTCCTCATCCTAAAATGAATATGTTAATGCTCGTACCTTTTAGAAGTGCTGAAGATGCCTGTAAAGCTGTTGCGGCAATTTTTAAAGAAGGAATAGTGCCTAGTGGATTGGAATTCATGGAGCGTGATGCCTTGGTTTGGACTAAAGATTTTATTAATGATGATTCAATTGTAATTCCAAATGATATTCAAGCACACTTGTTGATTGAAGTAGACGGTAACCATTCTGATGTTCTAATGAATGATTGTGAAAAAATTATGAGCGTGGTAGAGGGGTTTGATATAGATGATGTTTTATTTGCTGATTCTGAAGCGCAAAAGAATACACTCTGGAATTTGAGAAGAAAAGTAGGGGAGGCCGTAAAATCAAATTCAATTTATAAAGAAGAAGATACTGTAGTTCCTAGATATAGATTACCAGATCTCTTAAGGGCCATAAAATCAATAGGTGAAAAATATGGTTTTACTTCAGTTTGCTATGGTCACGCCGGAGATGGAAATCTTCATGTAAACATTATTAAAGGTGATTTGTCAGATGAGGTATGGAACGATCAATTGCCACTTGCAATAAGGGAAATATTCGAACATACAATTTCTTTGGGTGGAACAATTTCCGGTGAGCACGGAATCGGTTTAGTGCAAAAAAACTATATGGATATTCCTTTCAATTCAATTCAATTAGATTTAATGAGGTCCATTAAGAACGTTTTTGATCCAAATCAAATACTAAATCCCGGCAAAATATTCCCAGATTAACGAACGAAAATCCCGAAGAACGAAAATCGAAAAACGAAGAACGAATAACGAAAATCGAAAATCGAAAATCGAGAATCGAAAATCGGAAAAAGAAAAAAGACCCACTATTAAGCAGGTCTTTCATTTCTTTAGAACGGGTGAATCAATAATCCAACTCCATCCAATCTCTATTCATCAAAACATTCAACTCCAGGATGTTCAGCTTCATTGAAAGTAAAATTTGAATCATCAATTTCTAAATCTCTCTGCATATCAACTAACTTATATTTCATGTTGGTCCCATCTTTCCCTTTCAAGTAAACGTAAACGACTTCACTCTTCTCTTGGTTGATTAAAAGCTTCACAGTGTGAAATTCTGAATTGGCAGGGTCTTTCGGGTACAAAAATATCACCTCACAAGTTGAACCCGCATATTGTTGCGTACCGTCATATCGATATTTATAACCATCTTCCCAAATAGTTAAAATTTCTTTTGGCGATAAAACATCTTCTTCAGCATCTTCTAATAAAGACTTATAACACTCATTGTCCTCTTTTAAATAAGTTGTAATATTCGTTCCGTCACAATAAACTTCCTGATCAGTAATATTCAATTTGTACATATCACCTTTAATTTGAACAGTTCCTTTTTGCGATATTGGTTCATCGTTGTCTGGACTGGATATGGTAACACCAAATTTAATGGTCAAGGTTTTATAACCTTTAGTTTTTTCTGAGGCTTTATCTAATATTGCCTTAGCCTTTTCTGAATCTTGTGCGTAACCAATTCCTAAGAATAAAATAGCTACTAATATGTTTATGGTCTTTTTCATTTTCTATGTTTGATGATACAAATATCCAAAATTATGCCAACTTAAATCAGCTGTGCTCATATTATTTAATATCAGCTAAAAATAATTCCAATGAAACCAAGTCAGGTATCAGAACTTCTCTTGCCTTACTTCCTTTAAAAGGGCCTATTACACCAGCGGCTTCCATTTGGTCTACAATTCTCCCCGCCCTATTATAACCGATTTTTAACTTTCTCTGTAGCAGTGAAGCAGAGCCTTGTTGGTGCGTGACAAGAATTTTTGCAGCTTCTTCAAATAGTGAATCTCGGTCATCTAAATCCACATCTGGTCCCATTTCTTCACTTTCGCCAACATATTCCGGTAATAACAATGCATCAGGATATGCTCTTTGATCTCCAATGTATCCGCAGATTGCCTCTACTTCAGGTGTGTCTACAAAGGCACATTGCAATCTTGTCAGATCATTTCCGAACGAAATTAACATGTCACCTCTTCCAATTAACTGATCTGCTCCCGTTGTATCCAAGATAGTTTTTGAATCGACACCAGATGAAACTTTAAAGGCAATTCTCGCAGGGAAATTCGCTTTAATCATACCTGTAATTACGTTTACACTAGGTCTCTGAGTTGCCACAATGAGGTGAATTCCAATAGCTCTTGCTAATTGGGCCAGCCTAGCAATAGGATGTTCTATTTCTTTACCCGCAGTCATGATGAGATCTGCAAACTCGTCAATTACAACCACTATATATGGTAGGTATCGGTGTCCATTTTCTGGATTGAGTTTTCTAACCGAGAACTTTTTATTGTACTCTTTTATATTTCTTACCTGAGCGTTCTTTAATAGTTCATAACGCTCATCCATTTCTATGCAAAGTGAATTCATGGTGTTTACCACCTTGCTGGTATCTGTGATAATGGCCTCTTCTGTATCAGGTAGTTTTGCAAGAAAGTGGCGCTCAATTTTATTGTATAAGGTGAGCTCAACTTTTTTAGGATCCACCATTACAAATTTCACTTGCGCCGGATGCTTCTTATATAATAGTGAAACGAGAATAGCATTAATTCCTACTGA
>JAUHXX010000166.1 GCA_030426825.1 Bacteroidia bacterium
AAAAATGGGAGCAAGGATGGATGTGTTTATTTCAGGCGCTTTATTCTATCACCCCATCAAATTTTGAGCATCCGATTTATATCCGAAATCAAAAACATACGATTATAGAAGCATTTAATAGACAAATGAATCATTATTCATATCATGTTGGTCAAATAGTTTTTTTGGGAAAGCACATTAAAGGATCCTCATGGGAATCATTGTCGATCCCTAAGAATGGTTCCGCAGCTTTTAATCAGGAGAGTTTTGATAAAGGAAAACACGGCGGTCATTTTACGGATGAAATAAAATAAAAAAGCCCGTCTCGTTAATTCGAGACGGGCTTTTTTTCGTTTTTTGAATTTACAAACCTGAGCCTAAAATGTATGTAAACCCTTGTCCGCTGAATGGTGTGCCATCCGTCGCAGTACCTGTATACGTGTAGTAATATATACCGTCAGGTAGTGCGTTTCCACTTTGGTTAACACCTGTCCAAACATCATTAATATCATTCATTTCGTATACTTGAACTCCCCATCTGTTTACGAATGTACAATGGAAAGTTGCAACTGCTTGCGCCCAATTAGCGAATGTAAATACGTCATTATCTCCATCTCCGTTTGGAGTGAATACATTGACAGGTGTAAAGGTCAGTGGATCATGTATGATCATGTCTTTACAAGTTACATCTTCACATCCGTTATCGTTTACAACTTGCAGGCAAACTGTATAGGTTCCCGCATTTGCGTAAGTCGTATCCATTTGTTCTAGGAAATCGTGCGTTAAATACCAAGGTTGGTTGTTTGCACTGTCTAATGTCCAAAAGAATGTAGCAACCGAATTCACATCATTCGTATCAATGTAATTTTGAGACGTATTGGTGAAGTTAACGTTTACAACCGCCGTTCCTTCGCAAACCCCTGGAGTTAAAAATTCTGCTGATGTCACATCAAATGATGCAATTGGATTAACAGAGTCTAACTCTACAGTGTCAGTTAATATACATCCATTTCCGTCTTCAATATAGATTGAATAATCTCCAGGGTTCAAACCACCCCAAGTTGAATTAGGTGATGATTGACCAGTTGATAAGTTTGTCCAAAGATAGGTAGGAGCACCTGTGCCGCCAGTAGCTGAAGCATAAACCACTCCGTTTCCATTTTGGTAAGAATATAATCTACATTGAGATGGTACATATCCTAAATCATTGAAAACTAACTCCGGTGGATACGTGATCGTGAAGGTCTCATTATATGTACATCCAACAGAGTCATTAATTGTCAATGTATATGACCCTTCACCTAATAGATTAATAGTTGTAGCTCCTACGCCATTCGGGATTGCCGAAGGATTCGGTGTCCAAATGTATGTCCACGTGCTCATGTCACCTTGTCCATTTAAACCACTTGTTACTTGAGCGCTTCCAGATGCAACCCCATAACATAATGGATCTGTCACAGTAAGGTTGGCTGAAAATTGTCCAGGTTCATCAATAAATACAGAGTCACTTACAGTACATCCTTTTGAGTCAACCACTGTCGCGTAATACCATGAAGTTATCAATTGATTGGCATTTGATGTCCCAATTGTATTAATTTGGTTTCCTCCAATGAAATCATCATAAATCGAAACAGTGTTTCCTCCATTACCACCTTGCGGATTCACAATCACTGAACCGTTTGCATCATTGTAACAAACTACATCATTGGCAACCCAATCAATAATTAAAGGAGCCGGTTCATTAATTGTGAAAACTTCTTCCCAAGCACAGCCAGCTTGATCCAAAATCACTACAGACCATATACCACCATATAAATTAGTTTGATTTGATGTTCCGTTATTCCCAACGCCTAAATCCTGATCGTGAATTCCGTTTCCAATATGTGTCCAAGTTACATCATAACCAGGTCCACCAGGCCCGCCAGTTATTCCACTAACATAGGCAGTACCGTTGTTATCTCCTGAACAATCAACGTGACTAATAGAATCAAGTACAGCAGACATTGGAGCACCAGTTGTTGGTACAAACACAGCAGTATCTATTATGCATCCTTGATCATTCACAACATTTAAGAAGTATGTGATACCTCCGGTTAATCCTCCAAAGTTTCCATTGGCCTGAGGTCCAAAAGTATTACCACCACCAGTTAACGTATACGCCCATCCTGGTGGATTATTCGGATCAACTGTAATTGTTCCTGGAACGAATGTTCCTTGGTTAGGACAATCTGTTGCTCCTGTCACATTAATACTGTTGAGGTTTACTGTACCCATGTCTACTTTAACAGAGTCCATTGTAGTGTAACATCCATCAAATGCTGTTAGAATATACCAAGTAGTAACTACTGGACTTACAGTGATGTCTTCAGTTATATCACCTGTTGGCGACCAACTATAGGTTACTTGAGTGGGATCATAAGGGTTGTTCAAAGTGGCATCAATAAAAGCGTTATCACCCGGACAAATAACAAAAGTATTTTGATTAAAGTTCAGTGTAGGCGTTGGTCCTGCGTTAAGGGTGACATCAATACTGCCATTGGAGACAACTCCGCAAGCATCCGTAACTGTAACGTTGTAAGTAGTTGTTCCATTAATATTTCCTGGAACGTTCACAGTTTGACCTATTCCAAACGCGCCCCAATCAAAAACTAAATTAGGTATACCGCCGTCTGTTGTTGCAGTCACTGGAACGCTATTAGTAGGACAGTCAATAACAATATCCGTGGTGAGAGTATTAAAGTTCGGAGCAGTATCTATAATGTTAATTGTATCTGAAACGGTCACTGTGTCACCACATTCTGTTAAATAATAAGTCGTTAAAATCAAGGTCTCACCTGGATCAGGAACACCATCTTGTAAAGCATTAATTGAAATAGTTAAAGTATCATCTCCACTTGGGATAGTATAGTTAGGGTTGATTGTCGTGTAATCTGTACCGTTAGTCGCAGTTCCGCCAACCTGAATGTTAACAACAAAAGTAGAATCAGTATATCCATCAGGTTTAATGAAGCTAATTTGAGCACCCGTACATCCTTCAATTAACTCGTTTCCTTGAATAGGATCACCGTTTAAATCTACCAATTCAATTGAAATATCTGCTCCGTTAGAGCTAAATGAACTTGCTTCTAAAAATACTGCGGAATCCCAACCTTGATCTAAAGCATCACCTATTGCCATTTTGATATGGTAAGTTTGTCCACATTGTACTGAAGCAGCCGCTTGTAAAACAACGGTGTGTCCATCATATTGTAAATCAGCTCCTCCTGTATTATCAACTAAATAAGCACAGTTGGTACAAGGTCCAGTGTTAGATGTACCGTTATTAATAGTGTTCATGGCAACCGGAGTATTCGCTGTTCCAGGAACAATTGCAATGTTTACTCCTCCATTCGTGTAAGGTCCGGCAAAACCCGGCCCAGAAATAAAGAATCCAAAAGCATCATTTACTGATGTTGAATATTCATGATATTCTTCAGATGCAAACACATAATTAAATACAATTGAATCTCCTTGAGGAATAAAATCAAATTCTAAAATCGCTTCATTATTATAAGGTGCCGAACTTGTAAAAATTGGTGAGTTCAAATCGGGATCACTTGGATCTGGAGCAACACCTGTATTGTTTGATAAAGAAGGCGAATTATTTGGTCCAATTGCAGCTTGAACGTTTCCTGTTCCAATAATTACTCCCTCTGGGATTGGAAAGGTAGTTGACGTAGCATCAAAGTAACCTACTTGAGATTGAACGGCACCAGCCAAAGGAACTGAGGCATTAAATTGTACATTTAAAATTTGAACACCACTACCTGCTAATACGTTAGTTACTAAATCAGTAGGTGTTTGTGTGGTGTTGTCAATTATCAACTGAGCCTTAGATGTTCCGGCAATTAATGAGATAAAGGCAAATAGTATTAGACTCTTTTTCATTTTATATTTCGTTATTGATTCAATTATGTTGATACTAAGACCACTCAAAATATTAAAAGGTTGCATGTAAATTTAATTATTTTTTTTTGGTGCCTAGATTAATAAACTCACCAAACAATTAGTAATTTTACCCGAAACACAATTTCCATGATAAACGATTATATTCAAGACAACAAGCAACGATTTCTAGATGAACTTATTGAGATTCTAAAAATCCCATCTATCAGTGCAGATTCAGCATATGCTGGAGAAGTAAGAAAAATGGCTGAAGACTTGAGTGTGAGATTGAGCGATTCTGGAGCAGATCATATTGAATTGATAGAAACTGCCGGACACCCAATTGTTTATGGAGATAAAATTATAGACCCTAAACTACCAACCGTACTAGTCTACGGACATTATGACGTTCAGCCACCAGATCCCATTGATTTGTGGGAGTCAGGTCCCTTTGAGCCCGTAATTAAAAAAACGAAGATTCACCCTGAAGGGGCTATTTTTGCAAGAGGTGCCTGTGACGATAAAGGACAAATGTATATGCAGGTAAAAGCTTTTGAAGCCATGGTGAAAACCAATTCATTGCCTTGTAATGTAAAGTTCTTAATTGAAGGTGAAGAAGAGGTAGGGTCTGAAAATCTGGAGGATGTAATTAAGGCAAATGCAGATAAATTTAAAGCAGATGTTATTCTTGTGTCAGATACCGGAATTATGGCCAATGACATTCCTACAATCACAACTGGATTGAGAGGATTGAGTTACGTTGAAGTTGAGGTGACGGGTCCAAATAGAGATTTACATTCAGGACTATACGGTGGAGCCGTAGCGAATCCAATTAATGCACTATCAAAAATGATTGCGGCTTTGAAGGATGAAAATAATCACATCACCATACCAGGCTTTTATGATCAAGTAGAAACGATAAGTGAAGATGAAAAAACGTTAATGGCTAATGCACCATTTTCTGTCCAATCATATTGTGATGCTTTAGGAATAAATGACGTAAGTGGTGAAAATGGTTATTCAACTTTAGAAAGAGCAACCGTTAGACCGACCTTGGATGTTAATGGGATTTGGGGTGGATATATCGGTGAAGGGGCTAAAACCGTAATTGCATCTAAAGCTTATGCAAAAATCTCTATGAGACTGGTTCCCAACCAAGATTATAATGTGATCACTAAATTATTTGAAGATTATTTCAAAACCTTAGCACCAGAGGGAATTACTGTAAAAGTGACGCCTCATCATGGAGGAGAACCAGCTGTAACGCCAGTGGATTCTGATGAGTATAGAGCCGCATCCATGGCTATGGAAACTACTTTTGGTAAAAAACCGATTCCGTTGAGATCAGGAGGTTCAATTCCTATCGTTGCTATGTTTGAAAGAGTACTTGGAATAAAAACTGTTTTGTTTGGGTTCGGTTTAGACTCGGATGCAATTCATTCTCCAAATGAGCACTATGGTTTATTCAACTATTATAAAGGAATAGAAACCATTCCTTTGTTTTATGCAAATTATGCCAAATTAAAATCCAACTAAAATGAAGCGATTATTGGTCATTTTCATTCTATCAATGAGTCTTCAAGCAAATGCTTTTGAAGATTTAATTTTTAAGGGAATGGAAAATTTTAGCGTTGAGAGAACTGACGGTAAAATGTATATTGGTTTTGATTACATCATTGAAAATCCGAATAAAATTGGAGTTGTAATTAAACCATCATCTATGTTTTTGAAAATTGCAGATCAAGATTGTGGATGGGTGAGAATTGCGGAAAAAATAAAAATTAAAAGAAAATCTGAAGGTGCATATCCGTTCATGCTAGTAGGTGATGCTGGTAGCTTTGTGAAAAGTGCTTTCTCGTCAATTTGGAATCTGATAATTGGAAATGGAATT
This sequence comes from Bacteroidia bacterium, assembly GCA_030426825.1. Lineage (GTDB taxonomy): Bacteria > Bacteroidota > Bacteroidia > Flavobacteriales_D > Crocinitomicaceae > Paracrocinitomix. The sequence continues at coordinate 5,795 of JAUHXX010000166.1, forward strand.
GATTTTAATTTGAAAGGTGATTTAAAAGCTGGTGTTCTCTTTTTAACCAAGAAATGGAAAATGGATTACACTTATAAGATGACCAACGAAGAATTTATGTCCTTCTTTTAATAGGGTTTATGAAAAAAAAAGTTGCAGTAATATATGGTGGCTACTCTTCAGAAAGTAAAATTTCACAAAAAAGCGCCGGAACCATTTTTGAAGAAATGGATCGAGATTTATATCATCCTTTCTTAGTAGAAATTACTGAAAATAGCTGGCATGTCCACGATAAAGGAGGTGTCTACCCGATTGATAAAAACAAATTTACTTTTTTAGTTGAAGAGCAGGTTCAATCATTCGACTTGGCTTTTATTACCATTCACGGTACACCAGGTGAAGATGGGAAATTACAAGCCTACTTTGATATGATCGGTTTGCCCTACGTAAACTCGAACGCGTTTGCGGCATCATTGACCTTTAATAAATGGGCATGTAATAGTTTTTTAAGAGCATTTGGAATTCCAACTGCTAAAGCAATTTTGATTAGAAGAGGAGAAACTCCTAATCCAATAGAAATTGCGGATGAATTAGGTTTCCCATGTTTTGTTAAACCAAATGACGGTGGTTCTAGCTTCGGAATATCTAAGGTCAAAACTTTAATGGAAATGCCAGATGCGATTGCCAAGGCTTTTTCTGAAGGGGATGAAGTTGTCATTGAGTCTTATTTATCAGGAAGAGAAATTACTTGTGGACTTTATTCAGATAAAAACGGAGTCTATGCGCTTCCTTTAACTGAAATTATTTCGCATAACGAATATTTCGACTATACAGCGAAGTATGAAGGTAAATCATCAGAAATTACGCCTGCCGATATATCTGCCGAGTGGACTAAATCCATTCAGGATACCTCCAAAAATGTATACAGAAGATTAGGCTTGAAAGGCTTGGCGCGTATAGATTATATGGTGGATAAAGAAGGGAAAGCATTCTTAATAGAAGTAAATACCAACCCAGGAATGTCGAAAGAAAGTATAGTTCCGCAGATGATTCGTGCAAATAACCAATCGGTGAAAGAGGTAATTTCAGCGATAATTTCGGCTATTTAAGCTAATTCTTTTTTGAAGTTTGATGTGAGATGAGTATTTTGTTGTTATGCAAAAACTCTACTACCATATTTTCAATTTGCTGCCCATAATTTTTCTGTCGTTTTCTTCGAAAGCACAAGTATTAGATACGAATCGTTATCAACAATCAATCTTCGGATCCGCATCAATTCAAGATGTTCAGTACGCCACGGCACCTCAATGGGTATGGCCTTATTGGACGGTAGATTTAGATATGGATATTTTTGAACCAGTAGGAGATTTAAATACCAACAGACCTGTGATCATATTCGCACATGCTGGAGGTTTTATCAATGGTTCTAAAGATGTAGATAACATGCAAGCCATTTGTGATACGTTTGCTCGAATGGGTTTCGTTACGGCAACAATAGATTATAGAAAAGGCTTTGATCCTTTAGATACTGAAAGTGCTGAACGAGCAGTTTATCGAGCAGTACAAGACGGAAAAGCAGCGGTTCGATTTTTTAAAGAAAATTACGCCGCCTATAATATCGATACCAATAATGTATTTATCGGAGGGATGTCTGCCGGTGGATTTATTGCTTATCACGTTGCTTATTTGGATTTGGAATCTGAGCGTCCTGCAAGCACTTACGGTGGAGGAACAGTTAATGATTTAGGATGCCTTGACTGTTCAGGGAACAATTTTTCTCCTACCTCAGAGGTAAGAGCGGTGCTCGATTTTTGGGGAGCAACTATTGATACGACTTTTATGCAAGCCGGAGATGAGCCCATCATGATGATGCACGGTACTCAGGATGGCACCGTGCCTTACAATGTAGGCTTTCCCTTTGGTCTGCCAACATTACCAACTACCTATGGTTCGCTCCCTATTAAAAATCAATGTGATGCGGTAGGGGTGCCTTATGAAATCTACGTCAATGATATGGATATCCACATGATGGATGGCTCAAATAATGGAACCTGGGATCCAGTACCAAATAGTTTTTGGGGAGATACACTGTTGCCTTTTACAACCAGTTTTATTCATAATTTAATTAAACCAAACACTTCCAAAATCAGTCCAGACACGGTTTATTTGGGACTCAACGATAATTATGTTTTTGAAGTGACTAATCAATCTGGTTCTGAGTATTTATGGGAATTTGATGCTGTAAATATTGTTGAAGTGATGAATAGCAATAGTTCTACTATAGAATTAGAGTTTGTCACGCCAGGAACATGGGAAATTGATGTCAGAGAATTCAATGCTATTTTAGCATCCGGAGAAAGTCAAAGATTTGTTGCTGTTGTTCAAGATGATGTAGGAATAGAGAAAATGGTTGAGTTTAAACTGGAGCTTTACCCAAATCCAGTTGAAAATGTATTGAATTTAAAGTCGTCCGAATTGATAACGGATTTTCAGTTAATTGACATGTCGGGTAAAGTGTTGAATTCA
>JAUHXX010000167.1 GCA_030426825.1 Bacteroidia bacterium
ATTTTCATCCACCGTTTCCTGGACAAAGAACTTGTACACTTGTGTTGCTATTCTCTTCGCGCAATTCTTATTTTCTAAAATCATGTTGAGCACATCTTCACCAGAAAAATTTCCAGTTTTCCCGAAGATTCTTTTTTGTCCAGCATCATGTTGCCGCTCTTTCACAATATGATTTCCATACTCATCTGTTGACCAGCCGGTGAAAGCTCGCGCAATTTCAGTAACGTCTTTCTCTGTATAATCAACATCTCTTCCAAGGGTGAATAATTCACATAATTCACGTGCAAAATCTTCATTTGGTTTCCCTTTTTTATTCTGTCTGAGATGCAAATAGGCTATCATTGATGCAGACTTTGAAATTGCAAATAGCAAGTCTTTAAAATTGCCCAGTGCATTTTCGCGCAAAAGATTATTCATTTCCAATGTCAGATAAGGATTATCTGCCGTTCTGCAAGCGAAGTGCCCATGCCAGAACAAGGTCATTTTTTCGGTAAAACCTTTGTCGGCATCACACATTCTCTCCACCCATAAGGCGTTTATTTCACCAACTTGTTGACGCCATTTTTTGTTTTGTTCCATCTTCTGCTTCTGAGACATTTTCTTTCTCGCCTCAGGGTTCCATTTTGGAAGTTTATATTCCAAAGGCATAATTTTTTGTTTCTTCAGAATTTGGTCAATGGCCTTTTCTGAATCATCCGTTTTCACAATCGCATTGTGATGAACAAAAAATTCAGTCCTAGCATGTAAATGATATTTATCTTTTGTAGAAAGTTTCATAGCTTGTATTCGTAAGACCAAGATTTGTGCCGTAGGTTTAATTTGCAAATAAATTCCGTATTAAAAAGATTCAACTTATCTTTGTACACGTTCTTATTTTAAACTTATAAAGAAAGGTGGAGGGACCGGCCCTTTGAAACCTTGGCAACCGACAGATTCAATTCTGATAAGGTGCCAATTCCTTTCTATGCGCACTTCGGCTACGCTCAGTGTCCATAGAAAATATAAGTCAAGATTTCAATTACATACCGGTCCGCACGAACATTTGCTTATGGCGGATATTAGAGAATTAATAAAAGAGAGAATCCTTGTACTTGACGGTGCAATGGGTACTGAAATTCAAGCTTACAAGTTAGGTGAAGATGATTTCAGAAAAGGATGGTTTGAAGATCATGATAAACCTTTAAAAGGGAATAATGATTTACTGTCTATGACTCGTCCTGATGTTATTCAGGCGATTCATGAGGCGTATTTAGAGGCAGGTTCTGACATTATCGAAACCAATACTTTTTCAGGAACTACGATTGCTCAGGCCGATTATGGTTTAGAGAAATACGCTTATGAAATCAATTATCATGGAGCAAAAGTAGCGAAGGCAGCTTGTGATAAATACACCCAGATGAATCCGGACAAACCAAGATTTGTTGCAGGTTCAATGGGACCAACGAATATGACCTTGTCCATATCTCCAGATGTTAACGATCCTGGTTTCAGAGCGACAACTTTTGAAAAATTGGTCATTGCTTATAAAGAGCAAGCTAAAGGACTAATTGAAGGAGGATCTGACATTTTATTAGTGGAAACTGTGTTTGATACCTTGAACGCAAAGGCAGCCTTGTTCGCTATTGATGAGTGTCAAGAAGAATTAGGAACCAACATTCCAATCATGGTTTCTGGAACAATAACTGATGCTTCAGGTAGAACATTATCTGGTCAGACTGCGGAAGCCTTTTTGATTTCTGTTGAACATGCGAACTTGCTGAGTATTGGTCTGAACTGTGCGTTAGGGGCATCTGCTTTGAGACCTTATTTACAGGTATTGAAAAAGAAAGCTCCTTTTTATGTTTCGGCGCATCCTAACGCAGGATTACCAAATGAAATGGGAGAATATGATGAAACTCCAGAAATAATGGCAGATCAAATTAAAACTTTCCTTGATGAAGGATTAGTAAATATCGTTGGTGGATGTTGCGGAACAACTCCAGCGCATATTAAAGCAATGGCGGAATTGGTGGAAAATGCGAGATGACAAATGACGATTTTCGATTTTCGATTTTCGATTTTCGATTTTCGATTTTCGATTTAAAGAAAAAAATACATTTTGATGGCAAAGCGAAAAGAAAAAAATCTTGATTCTAAAATCTTTAAGCGAAGCGATCTTTAATCTAAAAAACAATGGCAAAACTTTATAAAGAAATAGACAAAAGTATTTTGGTGGCAATTCCGAATCCATCAAAAGAAGCATATGAGATAAAAATTAAGATTCCAGAATTTACATTCTTGGGTGTTCAGCAACAACCTGACTTTGCATCTGTATTCTTGACTTTTTATCCGAACGATAAAATAATTGAGTTAAAATCATTGAAACAATACTCGTTTCACTTGAGAGATATTACCGTTTCTTATGAGCGTTTGATCAACATCTTCTACGATCACTTGATGGAAGTGTACGAGCCGCAACGTTTAAGAATAAGGATGATTTGTAATCCAAGAGGAGGAATCTCATCAAAATTAACGATTGACTCAGATTGGGCCGCAAGAGGAGGAAAAGAAGAATTCAAAGATTGGAATCAGGGTGGTGGTGATGATAATTGGAGTGTTGTGATGTAGGGCAAGATTACAAATGTTTCGATTCTCGATTTTCGATTTTCGTGACAGGTTAACAAATGTCGTTCTTCGGAACTAAATTTTTCTTCCCCCTTTGGAGGGGGACCGTGGGGGAGGAAAATATAAGCGTTAAAAATCCTCCCCCTTATCCCCTGCAAAGGGGGAGATTGAACATTGACAATTGAATATAACATGAGCATACATCCAGGTTACAAAGGAAAGTACGAATACAAATGGAGCGATTTACCAAACATGCGTTTGAGTGGATTAGAACCATTAGAGATTACTCCTGAATCTAACTTTACCAATATTGGTGAACGAACTAACGTTGCCGGGTCAAGAAAATTCTTGCGCCTGATCAACGAAGGCAATTTTGATGAAGCTTTATCTATAGCAAGAGACCAGGTTGAAGGCGGTGCGCAGATTATCGACATCAACATGGATGATGGTTTGATTTAAAAGAAGGTGAAGAACAATTCATTTACCAAGCAAAAAAAATTAAGCAATATGGTGCTGCCGTAGTTGTTATGGCCTTTGATGAAGAAGGTCAAGCTGACAGCTATGAGAAGCGTATTCAAATGTGCGAACGTTCGTACAGAATTTTAGTGGATGAGGTTAACTTTCCTCCTCAGGATATCATTTTTGACCCGAACGTTTTTCCTGTTGCGACAGGGATGGATGAGCACCGAAAAAATGCGTTGGATTTTTTCCAAGCCACTAGGTGGATTCGGGAGAATCTCCCGGGTGCTCACGTGAGCGGCGGAATTTCAAACGTGTCTTTCTCTTTTAGAGGAAACAACCGCGTTCGTGAAGCCATGCACTCGGCATTTTTATATCATGGAATTAACGAAGGATTAGACATGGGAATCGTCAACCCAACTATGTTAGAGGTGTATGACGACATTCCGAAAGATCTTTTAGAACATGTTGAAGACGTATTGTTAGACCGAAGAGATGATGCCACAGAGCGATTGTTAACTTTTGCCGAGACTGTAGTAGGTGAAGCAAAGTCTAAAACAGTTGATTTAAGTTGGAGAGAGAATCCGCTTCAAGAAAGAATTACGCACGCCTTAGTAAAAGGAATTGCTGATTATATTGAAGAAGACGTTGAACAAGCCCGCCATGAGGTTGACAAACCGATACAAGTGATCGAAGGTCACTTGATGAATGGAATGAATGTGGTGGGCGACCTGTTCGGAGCCGGAAAAATGTTTTTGCCGCAGGTGGTGAAATCTGCCCGTGTAATGAAGAAGGCAGTGGCTTATTTGTTACCTTATATCGAAGCGACAAAAGAAGAAGGTTCTACCAATGGAAAAGTATTGCTAGCAACGGTTAAGGGTGATGTGCATGATATTGGTAAAAACATTGTTGGTGTGGTTTTAGGCTGCAACAATTATGAGATTATCGATTTAGGAGTTATGGTTCCGGCCGATAAAATTTTAGCGGCAGCCAAAGAACACAATGTTGACATTATCGGATTGAGCGGATTAATTACCCCATCCCTTGATGAAATGGTGCATGTGGCCAAAGAAATGGAAATCATGGGCATGGATATTCCGCTTTTAATTGGAGGTGCCACCACTTCTAAAGTACACACTGCTGTTAAAATTGATGACAATTATAATAATGGTCAAACGGTGCATGTTTTAGATGCTTCAAGATCAGTAACCGTTGTTGGTAGCTTACTTGGTCCAGATAAAGCTCCATTCGTAGAATCATTACAAGCTGAGTACGAAAAAGTGCGTGTAAATTATGCCAAGAAGAAAGGATTTAAAAAGTTCTTGTCTTTAGAGCAAGCAAGAGAAAATAAATTCAAGATTGATTGGAAACAAGAAGATCTTGCACAACCAAAAGTGATTGGAAATCAAACTTTTTTAAACTATGATTTAGAAGAGTTAAGAAAATACATTGACTGGACACCATTCTTCTACACGTGGGAGATGCGCAAAAAATATCCGGACATTTTAACAGATGAGAATTTCGGAACTGAAGCGACTAAATTGTTCAATGACGCTAATAATATGTTGGATAAAATCATTGAAGAAAAATGGTTAGAAGCAAGAGCTGTTTGCGGAATTTGGCCTGCCAACACAGTGAATGATGATGATATTGAAATCTACGAAGATGAAAGTCGATCAACGGTTAAACATGTTCAATTTGGGATGCGTCAACAATTGCAAAAAGCAGCAGGCGCAGTAAATGAAAATGTGGCCGATTTTGTGGCACCAAAAGAAAGTGGATTGGCAGATCATATCGGTGGATTTGTTGTTACAGCCGGAATTGGAATAGAAAAGAAATTGGCTGAGTTCGCAGCTGATCATGATGACTATAATTCTATTTTGTTAAAGGCTTTAGCTGATAGATTGGCAGAAGCCTTTGCTGAACGCTTACACGAAAGAGTGCGTCAAGAGTTTTGGGGATACGAAACTGAAGCTTTAACATCTGATGATTTAATTCAAGAAAAATATCGTGGAATCAGACCAGCACCAGGTTATCCTGCAAACCCTGATCACACTGAAAAGATTGGATTATTTGAAATCTTGGACGCAACCAATATTACCGGAGTTGACTTAACTGAATCTTTAGCCATGCTACCTGCAGCCTCTGTTAGTGGATGGTATTTTGCACATCCAGAATCACATTATTTTGGAGTGGGAAAAATCCAAACAGACCAAGTTGAAAGTTTGGCAAGAAGAAAAAAGATGGATTACAAGGTGATGGAGCGTTGGTTGAGTCCTAATTTGGCAGATTAAGTTAAACTAACGTTAAAGAACTTTTCTTCAGGCTAAAACGTTCTAACTTTAAGTATGGAAACAGTTCTTATCACCGGTGCAACTGGAACAATTGGGGGCCAACTAATCCCTTTACTCATTCAAAATGGATATGCCATTCGAATTCTTACGCGAAACAAAACGAAAGGCGCCATTAACACGGCAATTTACGAGTGGGACATTGAGAAGAATTATATTGAAGAAGGTGCTTTAGAAGGAGTTGACCACATTATCCATTTAGCGGGTTCAAGTGTTTCAGAGCGGTGGACATCCAAACGAAAACAACAAATTTTAGACTCAAGAATTAAAGCAGCCAATTTACTTTTTCAGCATTCAAACCATCCTCTAAAAACGTTCATTTCAGCATCTGGCATCAGTTATTACGGTACCAAAACTGTGGATAAAATTTTCAAAGAAGAAGATATTATCAAGTTCAATCAAAGCGACTTTTTGGCTTATGTAACTCACAATTGGGAAAAAGCAGCTGATCAATTTGCAAGTAAAGCAGATCGTGTGATAAAAGTTCGAACACCAGTAGTAATGAGTAAAACCGGAGGCGCTTTAGAACGAATTGCGAAACCCATAAAAATGTACGTTGGCTCTCCATTGGGCACAGGCAAACAATGGATTCCTTGGGTTCACATTGATGACCTTTGTAAGGCCTATCTTACCGCAATTCAACATCACAACTTATCAGGAGCGATAAACGTTTCTGCGCCTGAACATATCACCAACAAAAGCTTGACCAAAGCAATAGCAAAAAAGCTAAAACGACCAATACTTTTGCCTAAGGTACCTGGTTTTATTTTGAGACTATTATTTGGCAAGATGGCTGCAATTGTTTTGAAAGGTTCACGAGTAGATGGCTCAAAAATTACCCAATTTGATTTTGACTATAAATACAAAACCATATCATCTGCTTTAGATGATCTTTTATAAATTTGCCTAAAAAATAGTTTATGAATTTTCGAGTACTTATTGTTATTTTAATTTTCGGATCACAATTCATCTTCGCACAGAATGACGGATGCGATTCTTATTTCCCTATCCAAAAAGGAACAAAATGGGAATACCAAGAAATGGATAAAAAAGGTGAAATCTCTGGATACACCACCACAATTGTTGAAGATGTTAAAGTTAACGGTAATGTTATTGAATATACGTTAAAAGCAATTGTTGATGGTCCAAAAAGAAAGGAAAAAAACCATTATGAAAGGACAATGACTTACACCTGTGAAGATGGAATTTTAAAAATCGATTTACAGAGTTTAATTCCAGATGAAACCATGGAAGGCATGGAGAGTATGGAGGTTAAAATGACCCAAACAGAAATTATCATACCCAAAGTTTTAAACGAAGGAGATGCGCTAAATGATGGCAATGTTCACATGGTCGCATCAAGCAATGGTTTTCAGGTAATGGACATGAACATTGACATTACCAACAGAAAAGTTGAAAAAATTGAACCAGTTTCAACTCCAGCTGGTGAATATACTTGTGCCTTAATTAGTTCTACGACATCCACTAAAATGGCATTTATGAATACCACATCTACCTCTAAAGATTGGTACTCTCCAGAAGCAGGTGTTGTAAAGTCAGAAACCTACGATAAAAATGGAAATTTATCGAGTTCAAGAATCTTAATTAGCTATACTAAGTAGTCCTATTTTTTAATCAACTTAGCTGTCCAATTTTGGCTAGGAATTCTTAAAATATAGGTGCCACTTTTCAACTCCTCAACATTGATTTGATCTCCTGAATAAATTGATTCTCGCCGAACCAATCGACCGGTTAAATCGAATAGCTCAAGCTCTACTTGTTCATCAATGCTCATGTTCAAGGTAATTACATGACTTGTAGGATTTGGAAAATAACTCAAGTTGAAGTCCTTGTTTTCAAACTCTTCGAATCCGATAGATGAAAATGAGTTGGCCGCATTATACGTAGGTACCATTTCAATGAACCCTCCTGTTCCGTTAGGATACCTTCCAAAGGTCAAGTTGTTTTGCAGATTAGGAAAAGTAACTTCGTTAATAGGATTTCCGGCAGCATCTGAAAGTAAGATTGTTTCACCTTTTGAAGTCAATTTAAATCCAGCATGCAACCCTGATTGCAAAATATCATTGTCGCACCACACAATTAAATAGCCATTAGCAGGAATTGTTGTTCCGGCTGGAAAAATCCATTTGTTGTAGATGCTAATATCATCAGTAAGGAAATAACCTCCCATATCAATATCAGAGCTTGAATTATTGTAAAACTCAATCCAATCATCATACTCTCCATCTTGATCAGCAGCAGTATTAATGTTTGATGGCATGATTTCGTTAATCACCACTCCAGCTGACAAAGTCAAGTCGTAAAATTCATGCTCAGCCCTTGCTGGTGAGAATTTACCTGCATCATTATTTTCTGCATAAATATAATATTGCATGTCGGCAGCACCAATAGTTACATCTACACCATAGGTCCCATCCCCAGCTGCGCCGTCATTGTGAGCGCCGTCATCAAACATCTCTACTTTTTGAAAAGCATCAGCTTTGTAAAATCGGTATCCCAAATACGCATAATTTGCATCAGCAATATCTGCTGTAAAAGTCACAATTGAATTTGCTGTTGGATTGTTTGTTGAACTCGTAACATTGCTTATCGTTGGATCAAGTAAACCATAGTCAGTGTGTCCGGTGAGATAGGTTTCACGACCATCCAAAATTTGTTGGACGCCGTAAGTAGCTCCCATACCAAATCCTACTTGGGAAGTCAAATTAGTCGTGAATTCTGAATGTGAATAAATGGCATTCGGATCTGCCTGAACCTCTGCATCAATAATCGTTTGTAATTGTTGGGCCCGGGTAAAATAATCGCCTGAAGTTAAATTTTCTTCAACCATTGTTCTGAGGTGAGCCATATACATTTTACGAT
>JAUHXX010000168.1 GCA_030426825.1 Bacteroidia bacterium
TACTGATATTGCTAATAGAATCAACAATTACAGAAATGTATGGTCGAGTTGCCAATGGGTATGGGAACCAATGTTGATGGAAAACGCTGAATTATTAGCTACTGATGCGGAAATCAATCTAAGAATCAACAGACCGTATGAGAAAAATGTGGTGGGTAACGAGAACTTGGGAAGTCCAATGTATAACTTCACTATTGATGAGCCAACACTTACTGTACAAGGAGATCGTTTAGAATCTGCCTTAGATAGAATCAATGTGGTACCTAATCCATATTATGCTTACAGTTCATATGAGACGACAAAGCTTGATACTAGAGTGAAGATTACTAACTTACCAGAAAGATGTACAGTAAACATCTTTAACATGCAAGGAGCATTAGTGAGATCATTCGAAAAAGATGATCCTATTACTTCCCTTGACTGGGATTTAAAGAACCATTTAAATGTTCCTATTGCAGGAGGTTTATATGTAATTCACGTGACAATTCCAGTCACTGACGCGAGTGGAAATGTAACAGAGCATGAAAGAATAATCAAGTGGTATGGCGCATTAAGACCACCAGATCTTGATAACCTATAAAATTTGATTAATCTTAGAAATTATTCGACATTATGAAATTTACAAGAGTAATAAAAAATACAATGTTAGCTGCAACGGTCATGATGGCCGCTGGTCCAGCTTTCGCCGGAAATGGTGACCGAGTTGGATCTGCCGGGGCTTCTGAATTACTAATTAACCCTTGGGCTAGATCGGCTGCATGGGCAAGTGCAGGAGTATCATGTGCTGATGGTTTGGATGCAGTTTTTACTAATATTGCTGGATTGGCTTTTACAGATAAAACACAAATTAGATTTGATAGAACAAACTGGTTAGGTGGATCTGGAATTGCAATTAATTCAGCTGGTTTAGCACAAAGAGTTTCTGATAATTCAGTTATCTCTATCACGATTATGGCTATGACCTTTGGTGAAATTGATATTACTACAGTTGACCTTCCTGAAGGTGGAATTGGTACTTTCTCTCCGACTTATTCAAACTTTAATGTTGGATATTCAAGAGAGTTTACAAATTCAATCTCAGGTGGAATTAACTTTAAAGTAATTAACGAGTCTATTTCAAATATTAAAGGAACATCAGTTGCTTTAGATGCTGGAATTAGATATACAACAGGTGAACAAGACCAAATGAAGTTTGGAATTACCCTAAAGAATATCGGACCAACAATGAACTTCAAAGGAGACGGTTTGGCTATCCAGATTATGTATCCTGAGACCGGTGAATTTGCAACCTTAGAGCAAAGATCAGCAACGTTTGAAATGCCTTCAGCATTGAACATTGGGGGGTCTTATGACTTTAATTTTTCTGAAACTACCAAATTAACTGCGGCTTTAGCTTATAACGCGAATTCTTTTTCAAATGACCAATTCAGATTAGGATTGAACTACGGAATGGATTTAGGTAAGGCAGCATTTAATTTAATGGCTGGATTCACTTATGAAGAAGGATTGTTTTCTAAATCAGGTATTACTGATGGAGGAAGAGTTACTGCAATGAGTGGATTAGCTGCTGGAGTTTCAGTAGATGCTATTTTAGGAAAAAATAAAAATAGACTTGGTGTACAATATTGTTACCGTCACGCAAATCCATTTAGTGGATCTCACACAATTGGAGTGTCTATAGGTATTAAGTAAGAAAAATATTTCTTAAATTTATTTCACGAGTCTCGGCCAAGCCGAGACTCGTGTTTGTTTTTATTAAAATCATTAGTAATGTCACAAATTAGCTATTACACAGAAGAAGGATTGAAGAAGTTAAAGGATGAGCTCCATCATATGAAGACGGTAGAACGACCTAAAATTTCTCAGCAAATAGGCGAAGCAATAGATAAAGGAGATTTATCAGAGAACGCAGAATATGACGCTGCGAAAGAAGCTCAAGGTTTGTTAGAAGCTAAAATTGTACAACTCAGTAATGTTGTGGCAAATGCTCGTATTATTGATGAATCTCAACTGGATAATTCGAAAATTTTAATACTGTCTAAAGTAAAATTAAAGAATGTGTCAAATGGAATGGAATTGACCTATACTTTAGTTGCAGAGAACGAAGCCAATTTAAAAGAAGGTAAAATTTCAGTGGATTCTCCTATTGGGAAAGGTTTGCTTGGAAAAGAAGTAGGAGATATTGCTGACATTCAAGTGCCGAACGGTATCATGCAGTTTGAAATTTTAGAAATAGGACGTTAATGCCATCAATATTCTCTAAAATTATAGCAGGTGAAATTCCATGTCATAAAGTGGCAGAGAATGAAAGTTTCTTGGCATTTCTTGATATTTCACCGCTCCAAAAAGGTCATACACTGGTGGTTCCAAAAAAAGAAACAGATTACATTTTTGACTTGGCAGATAACGAATTAGCAGATATGATTGTGTTTGCAAAAGGCGTAGCAAAGAAGATAAAATCAGTTTTTCCCTGTAGTCGTGTTGGAATAACAGTAATTGGATTAGAAGTCCCTCACGCACACATACACCTGATTCCAATAAATAAAGAGCCTGATATGAACTTCCAGAGCCCTAAGCTAACACTGTCTCAAGAAGAATTAAATGAAATTGCCTTAAAATTACAAGCTTAAAAAAGGGTGAATCGAAAGATTCACCCTTTTTTCTTGGTTTAGTTTTTCTTAACTCTGCTTGGGTTTTCGTTCATGAATCCTTTCCAACTTCCCGATTTGGATTTATTATTTTCACCTATCCCACCTTGAAAGTGATGACAAACGGCGGCAGCCAAACCATCAGTAGCATCCAAATATTTTGGCATTTCTTTAATATCCAATAACCGCATTAGCATATGTGCTACCTGTTCTTTAGATGCATTTCCACTCCCTGTTATTGATTGTTTGATTTTTTTAGGACTGTATTCCTCTATTGGTAAATTTCTGTTCAAAGCAGCGGCAATAGCTACACCTTGAGCTCTTCCTAGTTTTAACATAGACTGAACGTTTTTTCCAAAAAAAGGTGCCTCAATTGCCATCTCATCAGGTTTATACTCATTTATTAATCGATCAACACATTCAAAAATTAATTTGAGTTTATCTGGCTGGGTTTTTAATTGGCTTAATCTGAGAATTCCATAATTAACCATCCGTAATTCTTTTCCTTTCACATGAATTAGTCCATATCCCATCACCACAGTCCCAGGGTCAATGCCTAGAATAATTTTGTCCTCAGATAATTTCATGGTAGGTATATGTTTGGCGCTTTTATTAAGCCAGAAGTTCCTTTTCCAAAATCAATGGAATTCCAATCTTTAACATCAAACTGAAATTCAACCAACATTCCTGTAGTCAATGATAATGAACTGCCTGTAAATAAACTGGCAATGTTTGAAATTCCAAAATTATGTCCAACATATAAAAGCTCTTTGGCTTTACCATGTGTTTTAATATGTTCTAAAATTTCATGCTCATTAGCCAAATACAACTCCTTACTGTACTCAATGTCTTGAACCTTTAAATAATGATTCATGATCTCGGCTGTCTCAAAAGTTCGTTTCGCTTTAGAAGATATAATCTGTTCCACATTAAAATCGGTGGTATTAAAATAGGCCCCAATCTGATTTATTTGTACGACTCCCTTTTTATTTAATGGACGATCATAATCATCTTGTCCCTGAATGGGGTTCTGGGCCTTACCATGTCGCAAAAGGAATAATTTGAGCATTTTAAAAAAAGTTGATTTTTTTCCAACCCTAAGTTAAGTAATCTCGTTAGTATAGATGAAATGTTATTGCGGTTTTTGGGTTTACCGTAATAAACTATGAATAAAACTACTTATTCAGGCCGGTTCCCTTCAATGGGAATCGGCTCTTTTTAACAAAAGGAACCTTATGTTTGACGAACAGAAAATTGTAGAAGCGTGCCGCAAAAACGATCGTAGAGCTCAAGAAAAGCTTTATGAATGGTTTTACGTTAAGTTAATGCCTACTTGTATGCGTTATCATAAGAACGAAGAAGATGCTCGAAACGTGCTGAACCTTGGTTTTGTTAAAATTTGCAAGAACCTAGACAAGTTGAAAGATGGAACTCCATTTGAAGCTTGGGTGAGAAGGATAATGATGAATACCATCATTGATGAATTCAGAAAGAATAAAAATTACCTACAACTAGTTGATCAAAAAGAAACCGATAGAGAACTGGAAGTTCACGGTCATTCGGTTGAAAACGGTGTATGGTCAAAATTAGAAATGGATGTGCTAATGGGTTTATTGAAAAGACTCCCAGAAGTATCTAGAAAAGTCTTCAATCTTTACGTGATTGATGGCTATTCACATAAAGAAATTGGAGATATGTTAGGAATATCTGACGGAACTTCAAAATGGCATCTTTCAAATGCAAGAAAATTGTTAAGAGAGATGGTATATAAATTAAGACAATCTGAAAATAGAGAAATGTGGGCATAGAAAATGGCTGAGGATAATCTACATATGGATGATGCTTTCAAGCAGATGGCGGATGATTTTAAGGTGAATTACGATTCATCTTTTTGGAATGATGCTGCGGCAAAATTAAATGATGCCAACTTGGATGACGCGTTTAGAGCTGCTGCTCAAAATGTCGTGGTTGGTCCTGCTTTGCCTGAGACAGGTAATGTGGATGATGTCTTTATGGATGCGGCTTTTGCTACTGCTGCTACAGATCAATCCGTTGTTTACAATGCCGATTTTTTCAAACAGTTTCAAGAAAGTGAAGCTGGCTTGCAAATGGATGAAGCCTTTCAAACGGCAGCAGCTGCTACTGTTGTTGATTATATGCCGAATTATTGGAATGACGCAGATGCTGCTTTGATTGCTGAAGGTTTGCATTATGAATATGATTCAGCTTATTGGGCTGAAGCTAAGAAACTCTTAGACAAATCCGATCGAGCAGCTTTCTTTACTAAATGGACTTCCATTGCTGGACTATTATTGTTGATTTCGTTTAGTACTCAATTTATTGGAATAACAAACGGTGTTGAAAACGGTACACGTGATATTACGCAGCAAATCATCAATGAGCACTCTATTGAACAAAGCTCTGGAGAACAAAATGGCTCAGTATCAGATTTTATTAGCGAAAATGGATCAATTGAAAATGGATCGATCAATAATGAAAATTTAGCAGTTAATGAGCAGAGTTTTGAATCTGAAACTACTGCACAATCATTCACTAATGAGGAAAGTGGTACAGTAACAAATGAATTGTTTGAAGGTAACTTAACGGTTGAAAACAAAAACTTGAATCTAAATCCTGAAAGTAACATTACGCTCAACTCTGATGATAGAACTTTGGTGAATGCAAATCCAATACTTTTTAAATCTCCAATTTTCAGCATGGATGAAAACGTATTGAGCTACAATTTTAAAACGAACGAGGTAAACGCAGCAGTACAGGCATTAGATAAATCATTGATCAATACCATTGCTAATGAAAGATCATTCTTACCTGAGCTTGAAATCAATAAAGGACAAGATAGACCAAAAGGCATGCATAGCTTCTCAGTATTAGCAAGCGCTGGTGTTGGTAATAGATGGGCAGATGAAAAATTAAGTCCAGCCTTAAGAACCTCAATCGGAGCAGGTTATAATTATGCACCAACTGGAATTTTAAGAAATTTTGATGTAGGAACCTCATTGCAACTAAATCATGTTAGACAAAATAATTTAGGGGTAGAAAAAAGATCTAGCGTTTATGAATATCACGGAGGAGTGAGTAAGTATTGGTACAAATTGCAGTTGAGAGATATGATCTATGCAAATACCAACTTCACGATAGGATATAGATTAGGTGCTAAAAGCAAAGTAAATGTTGGACTTGGAATGGATTATCTATTAGCGGTTGGAAGTAACATGTCTTTCAAAGACAAGGCTTTTGAAACTGTAGAAACGGTTGATGATAACTGGGGTGTAAAAGACGGAATAAACGTATTGGATATTAAAGTTGGTATCGGCTATGAATATTTAATTAGCAATAAACTGGCATTGACTTTAAATGCGAATTACGGTTTAATGGATCGTACAGATGATGAATTCTTAAACCAAGTCAAAGTAGATAAAGAAATGAATTTAATGGTGGGATTCAGATACACCTTATTTAGAAAAATATGATGAGAAGGATTTGTGAGATAGCGATTTTAGCTTTAGTACTTGTTGCATGTAAAAAAGAACCTTTACCAGAGCTCCCTGATGAAACAGGGCCTTATTACTCCATAAAAGGATCTATGGATGGTGAGGACCTTGATTTAAATGTGGGACAAGAAGGTATAAAAATTGATTACGGAGTTGCTGAATTGAACGGAGTTGAAACCTATTACGGACAAATTT
The DNA here is from genome assembly GCA_030426825.1 of Bacteroidia bacterium. Classification (GTDB taxonomy): domain Bacteria; phylum Bacteroidota; class Bacteroidia; order Flavobacteriales_D; family Crocinitomicaceae; genus Paracrocinitomix. The sequence goes on from JAUHXX010000168.1 coordinate 6,356, forward strand.
CATCACCTGCATATGGTGTTGAAGTTAGACTTGAATTTGTAAGGCCAGAAGTTACCATAGCAAATACAGGACTGCAAGTGTTTGATAAAAACAATTTAGGATTTCTGGTACATCAGTCTGGATGTATAGACCTTGACTTTGGTTCTAACACTGTGCAATCAAATTTCATGTTGGTTAAAAATGAAGACGGGGATTTTGAGCCTGTGCAAAACTTGACATTTGACCAGTTTGGCGTATTTGAAAAGACCTTCAAGTTTACTGATGCCAGTCAAAATTCGTTTAAAATCCCAGTTCAATATGGTTATGAACAAAACAATATGAATGCTGATTTTGATGTTGTAGAAAACGGAATGAATGTGATTTTTGCACCTTATACAACAGATGGCAATCACCAATGGATGATTAATGGAAACTTAGTAAGCAATAGCGCTCAGTTTTCAGATCAATTTGAAATTGGAGTGCATATCGTTCAGCATACAGTAACAGATAGTTACCAAAATTCATCTACATTCACAACGCTAATAAGAGTTACTGATTATGTGCTTGATTGGAAAATGTCGTTAACACCTTGTGTTGCAGATGTATCTAGCTTCGGAAAAGTGATTGTCCAAATCACTAAAGACGGAGAGGTGTACAGGTCTGATTATTCTCAACAAAACAACTGGAAACCATTTTCTATTAGCCATTGTCTTACAAACTCTTTGCTTAACTGTCTCTGAGCCTCACCTTTTTCGAGTCTTTCTCGATAACCCTCTTTGTAGAAATACCTAGATGAGTCTGGTGTGTGAATTTCGTCGATCAGATAAATTTTGCCATCCTTTTTCCCAAATTCATATTTGGTATCAACCAGAATCAAGCCCATCTTATCTGCCATGTCTCCTCCTCTCTTAAATAAGGCTCTGGTATAATTTTCAAGCTGGACATAATCTTCCTCAGATACAATTCCTTTAGCCAAAATATCTTCTCTTGAAATGTCTTCATCATGTCCAACAGCAGCTTTGGTGGTTGGTGTGATAATAGGCTCCGGGAAAGCCTGGTTCTCTTTCATGCCTTCTGGCATTTCCACACCACACAACACTCGCTTTCCACTATTGTACTCGCGCCAAGCATGTCCGGTTAAATAACCTCTTATGACCATTTCAACTTTAAAAGGCTCACACCTATGACCAATGGTCACATTCGGATCAGGACTGGCTAACCTCCAATTAGGCACAATGTCTGAAGTGGCTTCCAAAAACTTAGCCGCCAATTGATTTAGCACCTGACCTTTGAACGGAATTCCTTTAGGCAAAATACAGTCAAAAGCAGAAATCCTATCAGTAGCAATCATGACTAAAAGGTCGTTCTCCAAACTATACACTTCTCTCACTTTTCCTTTATAAACATCAGTCTGACCGGGAAAATTGAAATCTGATGATAAAATCGTATTGCTCATATCTATTTAGTTTTTTCGAATGCTTGAATGACTTTTTTGACCAGTTTATGTCGAATTACATCAGTCCCATCCAAACGCACAATGCTGATGCCTTCAATACCCTTTAAAATTTTCAAAGCCTTAGTCAAACCGGAAGGCTGATGTTTTGGCAAATCCACTTGAGTTTCATCGCCAGTAATGACGAACTTAGCAGAGCGTCCCATCCTTGTCAAGAACATTTTTAACTGCGCCTCAGTTGCATTTTGAGCTTCATCCAAAATCACGAAGGCCTTGTCTAGCGTTCTTCCTCTCATAAACGCCAGAGGTGCAATTTGTATGATCCCATTTTCAATGTGCTCAGCCAGTTTACCGATGATCGGGGCCGCGCCACACTGGCAGACTACCTGTCGGCGCCGGGGTGCCGGGTTGCCGGGCGCCTGGACTTTGACTCTGAAGGACTGCTACTGCTTACCGACGACGGCCACCTGCAGCAGCTGATCGCAAACCCGGACCATAAACAGTGGAAA
>JAUHXX010000169.1 GCA_030426825.1 Bacteroidia bacterium
ATGGTAACGTGCAGCTTCAAAAGTTGAATTTAAGCCGCTAAATATTGCATCTCCTTGATGAGAGATTTGAGCTGAAAAACCATGAATAGGTCGTTCCATCAGTTGCAATTCTGAACCAAATATTTCACCTATGGCCTGCATGCCTAAGCAAATACCTAACATAGGTTTTGTCGGATGATAGGTCTGAATAATATCCATCATTTGACCCGCTTCTTCTGGAATTCCAGGACCTGGAGAAAACACCAAAGCATCAGCCTCAAATATGGATTCTTCCTGCACTTGATCGTTTCGTTGAACTTTCACTTCAGCCCCAGCGGTTTCTAACAGTGCTTTTAAATTATAAGTGAACGAATCGTAATTATCTATCAATAGAATTTTCATGACTTTGATGCGTTTTTAATTGCTGTTTGTACTGCTTTCACTTTATTGTAAACTTCTTGACACTCCCCTTCAATTGTTGAGTCATGCACTATTCCTGCACCTGCTTGGTAGATTAACTTTCCTTGATGTGACAATGCTGTTCTGATGACAATGGCCATGTTCACATCTCCATTCGCGGCGAGCAGGCCAATTGCTCCGCCATAGTAGTTTCGAGCAGTATTTTCATATTGATCTATGAGCTCAATGGCTCGATATTTAGGCGCTCCAGAAAGTGTTCCCGCTGGAAAAGCGCCTCCAAAAACAGAAAGCGATTTCTCTTTAGTTATTTGTCCTGTAACCTTTGAAACAAGATGAATGACATGAGAAAAAGACTGGACTTCTTTCAAATTCTCCACTTTCACCTCACTGCAGAATCGATTTAGGTCGTTTCTTGCTAAATCAACCAACATGATGTGTTCTGCATTCTCTTTTTCATCTGCCTTAAGCGCCTCAATGCGTTGAAGATTCTCTTCTTTATGTTCAGATTTTAGAACAGTTCCCGCAATCGGGTGAATCTCAGCCAAGCCGTTGACTACTTTAATCTGAGCCTCAGGAGATGCACCAATTAACTTGGCTTTTTCTAAATCAAAATAGAACATGTAAGGTGAAGGATTGATTGTTCGTAACTGACGATACACTTCAAAATCATCTCCTTCAAAATTCTGAGAGAACTGACGTGATAGGACCAATTGAAAAACATCACCTCTCAAAATATGATCTTTCGCCAGCTTAATTTTTTCTTTGAAAGATTCGTTCGTTTCAGATGATACCATATCTCCCTGCGTGTTGAATCCACCGCTATCTTTCACATCTCTATTCAAGGCTTTGAGAATTATGGCCAATTTATTTGACTTCGCATCAAATGAATTATGCAGAATAGTTAACTGATTATGAAAGTGGTCAAAAACCAGAACAAACTCGTAGGCCGCAAGAAAGACATCTGGCAAGTTGTCCTGTTCATTTTGAAGTTTAATGTCCTCAAATAATTGTACAGCTCCATACCCAATCACCCCAAAAAAACCGTTTTGATGAGCATTGAGTTGATCTTGAAATTCGAATCTTGACTTGATTTTATCCAAGTCAATCTCATTTGAAACTGAAGTTCTATCTTCCAATTTACCGTTAACTCTGACATCTGCAAAACTCGCATTTTGTTGAATAGTCACGATTGGATTCACGCCAATAAAGGAATGCGAATTTGATTTGGAAGCATAGTCTGAACTCTCAAATAGCGAGACGTTTGCAAAACTATCTCTCAAGCTCAAGAAGGTGCTGATTGGCGTAAAAGTGTCGCAAAGTATTCGCTGTGATTTTGTAAATATTTTCATTTTTTAATTTTTATCGATTTAAAAAGCTTGGAAAACGGCAAGCAAAAAAAACGGCCTACCGTGAGTACGATAAGCCGTTGTAAAATTTATAAGGTATACAATTAGTTCATCCACTCAAGTTTTTGAGAAGACCACCACCAATTCGTATTTAAATTTCTAAAATTCATTTTGTGTCAATTAGACATTGCAAAGATTCAATATAATTTATCGACAAAACAAATCTTTTTTAAAAAATTTTTTTCTATACCGTAGGTATAGGGTCAATTAATTTTGATTGAATTAAGTAAATCACCTTAGATAAAAAGAGAAATCTATGCTTAATTTAGGACCATGAAAATCAAGCTAATATTTCTTTTAATAATTATTTCAACAGGCAGTTTTTGTCAGATTGAACCGAAGGTTACTCAAGGGCACAGTTTCAAGCTTGGAGCCTTGAATTTTTCTGAAAATTCCCAATTTGCTGTTTCATATGCTGGGGATAATAAATTACTGTTGTGGGATGCAAATTTTAGAAAGGAAATAGTTGAACTAAAAGGTTATCAGCCCAGTGCGTTTGGTGCAGCTTTATCTAGTGTAGACCTTACCCATTCTGGTTCACACGCCTTACTAGCCAACGGAATGGGCTTATTCATTTGGTCGCTAAACAGCAACTTCAAAAACAAACCGATTCAACAGCAGACTAAATTTAAAGGTTGTTCATCAGCTATGTTTATTGATGAAGAAAGAATTTGTTGTATTAGCGATAAAAAAGTCAAGATTTACAATTTTAAGACTGATTCAATAGAACATGAATCAGAAGAATTAACTGGTTATTTCTTTTTAAAACATGCCAATAGCCACACAAAGAAAATCGTGCTAACTAGTGAAAGTGAAATTAAAATTTTCAGCACGGAAACGCTGGATCTTCTATACGCATTCGAGTCTCCTGTTAAAGAACCAATCACGGTTTCAATACATCCTTCTGAAGATAAAATGTTAATAGCGGGGAATTCCCACACTGCCATTGAATGCGATTTTAACGGACAAAAAACTGGAAATTATGAGCATGAAGAAGCCATGTATTTGCCTATTTGCCACTATGATGAAAATGGTGACGTTTTTGGAATTAGCCACAACAAATTATTCAAATGGAAAAATGGTGTAGGTTCTTTTGTCGAACTTCCTTTTGAAGCGATACTAAGCTCTCCTTCGGTAAAAAAAGATAAGTTATTAATTGGCAATTGGGACTTTACGCTTGGATCTCTTGATCTCAACACTGAAAGTTATCACTCATTTGAAGTTACCATGGCTCATTGCGAAGGTCTCGAATCTCATGAAAATGGTTTCACCTACAAAGGAAGAGATGGTATCGTCAGGAGTTTTTATTGGAATGCCATTTTAGAGCCTGAAATTTTTCTTTCATCTAGAAATGAAGAGTACACCAATGTTCAAACACTCGGAAATCTGAAAACTTTTCATCAAACCAATGAGTTTTTAATCTCTGCCAATCAATCTGACATAATTCTACTAAACAAGAAAAACACATCAATTATTAAGCAATGGAAAAGCGATAACAATATCACTTCGATATGCGGAAACAATGATTTAGGATTTGATGTTTCTCAAGGTTTTGATGGATCTGAAATATTCAAAACTGATTTTATAAATGCATCTAGAAAATTATTTATAAAAGTTCCGGATGAAACAGTGACACATATGGTTTATTCTTCAGAAGCAGGATTAATAGCATTTTGTGATGGATCTTTTTCTAATCCGTCTAAAATTCTATTCATTTCTAAAAATGGAGCGATCAAGAAAACAATTGAAGTGTCTAAATCTGCATTTACCTCAGTAGAATTAAATTCAGAAAACGATAAAGTGATATTTTCTTCCGGTGGATCTTTTCCAGAAACCAAGGTTTTAGATTTAAAATCCAAAGAAATTGTTGCCAAATTTGATGGCCGTATTTCAAGCTATTCTGAAGAAGTTAATGCAGTAGCTATTCATAATAAAAGTTGGGATGCTAAAACTTATGAAATTGATGTATTCAATTTAAATGGCAAGCGTTTATCCTATTTGGCTGATGCACACCAAGGTGTTATTTCTCATATGAAATTTTCAGCTAACGGAAAATATCTTATCTCGGCTTCTTGGGATAAATCCCTTAAAATATGGGATTGGAAAAATAAAGAAGTCATTTTAACCATCTTCTTTTCAAATGGAACAGATGATATCTACCTTTTTTCAAAAGAAAACTATTATTACACCTCTAAAAACACCGTTGAAGATGTGTACTTTGAGTATAAAGGCGCTATCACACCATATCAACAATATGATCTGCAGTTGAATAGACCAGACAAAATTTTATCGCTATTTGAAGAAAGTGATTCCAGCTTAATTCAATTTTTTAAAGAGGTTCGAGAAAAGAGGATTGAGCGGTTAGGTCTTGCACCTCTGGATGCCAATAATTTTTTAAATATTCCTGAAACGGAAAAAGTAATGGTTATCCACAAGCCAGAAAACCAAACTATTACCTTCATTAAACCTCATCAAAATGATATTATTAAGTTAAATGGTGTCGAATTAAATAGAGCCAGTGATCTAACGAAAAAATTAGGACCAAATGGAGTCGAATACTCATTAAACATGGTTTCTGGAATGAATCAAATAGAAATTTATCGACAAAATTCAAGCGGATTAAGAGGAAAGAGTCAATATCATCAGTTTCAAAATAACGTGATGAAAGAAAGTAATCTGTACCTCATCACACTTGCCGCTTCAAAGTTTAAAGAAGAAAATTTCAACTTAACCTATGCTTCAAAAGATGCTAAAGACATCCAAAATTATTTTTCCGAAAATTGGAAATCAGGAGAAGTAAATTCATTAGAATTGATAGATGAAGAGTTTACTTTAGGTAAAATTGATAGGGTATCATCATTTTTATCTTCGGCTAAAACGAATGACGTAGTCATGGTATTTATTTCGAGTCACGGCGTATTTGATGCTGAGTTTAACTATTTTATTGCAACGCATGACATGAATTTTAACCAGCCTTCTGAATCTGGCATGACGCTTAACAGCCTTGAGGCACAAATGATTGGGTGCAACGCCAATAAAAAAGTAGTATTCATTGATGCTTGTCATAGTGGTGAAATTGACAAAAGCGAAATATCCAAAAGCACTGAAGTAATTGAAGATGAAGGAGACGTTAGTTTTAGATCATTTCAGGGATACCAACAAATCACTTCAAGAAGTTCTTTTTTAGCCAGTAAAGAAATATTTACAGACTTGAGTAGTACCAATGGTGTTACCTACATTTCGTCTGCTGCAGGTGTTGAATTTGCCTTGGAAGGAGATGAATGGAAAAATGGGGTGTTCACTTATTCACTTTTGGAAGGATTAAAAACTTCAAAAGCAGATAGCAATAATGACAATAAGATAACTTTAACAGAATTGGAGAACTATTTATTTGAAAAGGTTCCGGCGTTAACAGGTGGAAAACAACAGCCAAATTCGAGAATAAAAAATCCTTATTTAGATTTTACTATTCAAGAAAAAAAGTAAAACTATATGGGGATATCCCTATTTATAGGTTCTTCCAAAGAAATAAACGTTTCAGTTCTGGTTACCCCCTGAATATTTTGAATTTTCTTATTAAGTATTTCTAACAAGTGGTCATTATCTCTTGCATAAAGTTTTACAAAAAGACCATAGACCCCTGTTGTATAATGTGCTTCAACAACTTCTTCTATGGCCTGCAACTTTGTCACAATGATTGAATAGTGACTGTTTTTCTCCATAAAAACCCCAACAAAAGCGCAGGTTCTGAATCCTAATTTTTTTTGATTGATTTGAACCGAATAGCCATCTATAAAACCGCCCTTTTTAATTTTAGCAATTCTTTGATGAACACCTGCTGGAGTCATACCGATATATGAAGCGATCTCAGTTACTTTTGTTCTTGCATCTCTACTTAGGAATTTCAATATTTTTCTATCCGTACTATCTAAAATTAACGACATAGGTAGTTTATTTTCATTTAATCAAACTAAGGTAACGAAAAGCTCTAATATAATTAATTAAATTAAGCTAAATACATATTTACTTAAATTTAATTTACATAAATCATACATTCTATTTACATATAAAACTATCATTGTACAAACTTTTGATTATGACAACACAGCAAAGAACTTTAGAGGTAGAATCCCTTTTCTATCACTCTGAGCGCATATTTGGAGCAGAATTGAAAACGAGATTAAATCTGAAAACAATTTCTTCGCCTTTATTCGTATCAAGTGATAGTGGATTAAATGATGATTTAAACGGAATTGAAAATGCAGTTTCTTTTACAATCAATGATCAAAAACATGAAATTGTTCATTCACTTGCAAAATGGAAACGTTGGATATTGGGCGAAATGAAAACAGAAGCTGGAAAAGGAATTGTTACCCATATGAAGGCAATCAGGAAAGATGAAGTCTTATCTCCTATTCACTCTCATTTAGTAGAACAATGGGATTGGGAAAAGGTAATTCGCAAGGATGAAAGAAATTTGGAAACTTTAATTGAACATGCGAAATTAATCTACCGTGCTCTTCAAAGAACGGAAATCGAAATTGCAGCCATCAACGTGAGCGCACCAACCTTGCCGGCTGAATTGCATGTGATACAAGCGGAGGATTTACTACAACTTTATCCTAAATACACGCCAAAACAAAGAGAAGACGCAATTACTGCCAAATTTGGAGCTGTTCTAATCGTTGGAATTGGAAACGAACTTTCCAATGGTAGTGCCCACGATTTAAGGGCTCCCGATTATGATGATTGGACATCAATCAATTCTCTTGGGTATCCAGGACTAAACGCAGACCTATTGGTTTGGGACAGCATGAGAAAATCAAGTTTAGAAATTTCATCAATGGGAATTAGAGTTGATAAACTGTCTTTGTTAAAACAGCTCGAAAAAACCAATACAGTTTCAAGAATCACTAAGCCTTTTCATCAAATGGTGGTAACCAATCAGCTTCCATTCACTATTGGAGGGGGAATAGGAAAAAGCAGAGTAGTCATGTTTGTCAACAAAAAGAAAGATATAAAAGAAGTACTTCCGAAAACTGAATTAGTGAATTCTAGTATTTCTATGCCTCTGGTATAGCGAAATGAAAATAAATTTTTTGATTTTTTAATAGGAAAATCGAAATAAATGTAGTTAGATTTGTAGTAATGGTTATAAACACACAAAACACATGTTTCTTTTACTGGTTTATGAATATAAACAGTTAGGGAGAGTATTGTGTAAATAATTATAAAAAAGTCTCCTTTTAGGGGACTTTTTTTTTACCCTAATAGGAGTAAAAAAACAACAGAAATGAAAACAAAAGTTGCAATTAAAGGAATTGGTGGGAGTTTCCACGATCAGGTAGCACAAGAAGTATTTGGACAGCAATATACGCCACTTTTCTGCAAGAATTTCAGTGACATTATTCGAAAAGTCGGAACAGAAGAAGCCGAATTTGGAATACTTGCAATTGAAAACTCTTTAGCCGGCACTATTTTAGAGAATTACCGCCTTTTGAGAGACAATTTAATTGAAATTACTGGAGAGAAATATCTTCAAGTAGATCATAACTTACTTGCCTTACCTGGAACAAAGATTGATGAAATTGAGACGGTAGTATCTCATGAAATGGCCTTGAAACAGTGTCAACATTTTTTAGATACTCAACACATCATGAATAGAAAAAATTATTTGGATACTGCTTCTGCCACTCAATTAATTAGGGCTAAAGACATGAAGGGGCATGCTTCAATAGGAAGTATTGAAGCCGCAAATAAATACGGACTTGAAATATTATTTAGAAACATCCAAGACAATGCAAAAAATTACACACGATTTTTAATCATTCAAAAGGTGGACAACAAAGGGTTATCATTAAAAAAAAACAAGGCAACAATTATTTTTAGTGTTGAAGATAAAGTAGGAAGACTAGCGCATGTTTTGAACTTTTTAAATAGCAAAGGAATCAACTTAACAAAAATAGAATCTGTACCTCAACTCAACCAAATTGGTAAGTTTGATATGATTACGGATTTAGAGTTGCCAAATGATCAAAGATTTAAAGATATATTGCCAGATTTAAATAATTACGTAGAACAAATAAAAGTGCTCGGAGTGTACGAAAGCGCAAATGAACCTTGGAATAAATAAGAGATGAAAAAGTTAAAAGAAATAGATCGCCCTATTATTATTTCGGGTCCTTGTAGTGCAGAGACTGAAGAACAGGTCATAGAAACAGCAATTCGTCTAAAAAATACGGGGAAAATTGACATTTTACGGGCCGGTATTTGGAAACCAAGAACAAGACCTAATAGTTTTGAAGGAATTGGTGAAGTTGGCTTGAATTGGTTGATTCAGGCAGGAAGAGAAACGAAACTACCTGTAATTACGGAAGTAGCTAATTCTAAACATGTTGAATTGGCTCTCAAGGCAGGTTTCGATAAATTGTGGATTGGTGCTAGAAC
>JAUHXX010000401.1 GCA_030426825.1 Bacteroidia bacterium
TTTATTGACTTTTACTATGTACTCTTTCTCGTGATTGTTTCTTGCTCTTAGAATCTTGTTAACGATATCACCATCACTTGTGAGTAAAATCAATCCTTCCGAAGGTTTGTCTAATCTTCCAATTGGGAAAATTCGCTTTGGATAGCCAATAAAGTCAATGATATTGTCTTTTTCAACTCTTGTATCCGTTGTACAGACAATGCCTACGGGTTTATTAAAAGCTAAATAAACAAAATCTTCTTCCGGGTCGGACACTAAATTTCCATCAACGTGAACCGTATCTCCCGGTTGGATTTTTGTTCCAAGCTCAGGAACTTTACCGTTAATTTTTACCCGTTTTTGTTCAATTAACCGATCGCCCTCTCTTCGAGAACAATAGCCAATTTCACTCAAATACTTGTTGATTCTTTTTCCTTCACTCATTCAGGAACTGAGATTTGTTTTCCGTCCCATAAAAGTAATTGGTTTGTTTTAATATTGTCAACATCTCCTTCAGAATTAATTGAAATTGAATTATTCTGGATGTTATTGTTTTCACCATCATGTTGAATGGGGAAATAATATTCGTCAATCACAGCAGGCCAATCGCAGTAGGATTGATGCAGATCTGGTAACTTGATCATTTCACCAGCATCTGTAATCATGTAATAAGATATCTCGCCCCAAAAGCAACAAGCAGAATACTCCACTTCTACGCGCAAGACTTCTCTCACATTTTCTAATCCAGGATTTTTTAAGACCTGTACTTGAACGGAGTCAAAAAGCTCATACTCTGAAGGGGTTATTTTAATCACTACTTTTTCAGGACTTTCTGAGCGATATACATAGCAATCAATTGCTGGCCTGTTTTCTGAATCAAGACTCAATAGTTCCTCTGTTACAAGACTTCGTGTTGCCGTGACTTTATACGCATCCGTTGGCTCAAAATCTTGCGAAAAGCTGATAAAACCGAAAGCTAGAAAATTAAATAAAAGGATGATTTTTTTCATGGTTTATAGTTTTATGCTTATTCAAAAGCCAAATCAGACTTCCGTTGCATAGGGACAACTTCTGCCTGATCTGATTGCTTTTTACAGCCAAAAAGAATCAAAAGCATTATGAAGAAACAAGCAATTACTAATCGATTTTTGGCCATACCCAAAGGTATACCAGGTATTCTAAAAAGTAAGTGCCAGATAATAATTTAGGATTGGCGGATAATAAACTGCTAATCAAGATAGGTTCCTGCAGCTTTGAGTTTAGGCTTCCAGTATGACGATTGCATCACGTTAGTGACAATCACTCCTTTACTGGTTGAGGCATGAACCATGGTTAATTCTTCACCTTTGTTAGATACCACCATTCCAACATGTGTGATTTTAGCACCTGAACCAAAAAATACTAAATCGGCTTTTTGAGCATTGGCGAGTTTTACTTTTTTAGACTCTTCTAATTGCCCTGATGCCGTTCTCGCAATGTTAATTCCAAACTTTTTACTCACATAACTGGTGAAACCAGAACAATCAAAACCTGATTCAGTTGAACCTGCCCAAACATATTTTATCCCAATTAACGACTTGGCATACACCACCATTTTTTCACGGTTTGATGAAACTGATGAATTGGTATTATCAACTACCTCGTTATCATCTTTTAAATTTTCGTGAATATCTGGTTTTGCTTTTATGGATTTTAAATATTTGAATGAAAAACTCGACACCCTTTTGGC
>JAUHXX010000170.1 GCA_030426825.1 Bacteroidia bacterium
TTCTTATCTAATTTCTTGTTTCTGTTTTTTAAGGATGTTTCCTTCTATATCTCTTAAAACAATCATGTAAATACCGCTTGAAATTGCAGTTAAATCAATTGTGCTAGATGTGTTTCCAGCTTTAACGATTCTTCCGCTTAAATCCATTATTTCAAAAGTCCCTGAATTAATTCCTATGATATTGATGACTCCTTCAGTTGGGTTAGGGTAGATGCTGATTTCATTTGAACTCTCAACTTCTTGTACTGAAATGGTAGATCCTTCTTCAACTCTAAAATAATCAATTCCGCCTTTCATAACGTGCCCTGGGCTGTTGTCCGAAGCGTTTAAAGTAATTTGCATAGTGCTAGTTGGCGTCATAAAATCTCTGATATTGATCGCGAAATCTGTCCAATCACTCATTACCGCGTTTGCAGTAGTAAACACAATAACTTGGCTTGAAGTTGATCCATCAGAGAGAACAATTTCTAATTCATCATTAGCAGACCCGCTTCCGAATCCATTAAAAAACCAGTAGTTAAAGCTAATCACCGGTGCATAGAAAGAGGTTGCGTCAAAAACCGGAGATGTAAGTGTAACCATTCCGTCATCTACATCATCTCCACCAACACTGCTTGCGCCATTTCCTGTGGTGTAAGCATATTTACTACAATCTGTAAACATATCTCCGTAAGGGTTAGCAACCGTGCCTCCAGCTTGCGTGCCTATCGGAATTTCTCTTACCCAATCACCAGCCGTTGCTGTTGAACTGGTAGTCCAGTTATAATCAAATGTAAAATCATCATAAATTCCAGTTTCTATTGGAATCGTCACTGAATTATTAGTTGTAGTAAGCATTTGTGGACTAAGACAAGCCGTTTTATACAACCATTTACCTGCAGTGATGTCATAATTATCATCAAAATAGAGGTCAAATGTAACTACTCCATTTACATCAGTAACTCCGTCAAAGGTTTGATTGGTGTGTTCAACTTTTACATGAGCATTTTCAATAGGTGCAGAAGTTACTGCATCAATCACAGTAATATTTGCTGTAAACAATGGGATTTGAACTAAAGCAGCATCTTGATTAACCACCTGGCCTGTTACGAAATTGATAGCAAAAGTATCAGCATAAAAGCCTGGAGCTGAATAGCGAACGTCATATGTTCCACTGTTTAACAATCCGATACTATAATCGCCCAAGACATCTGTTACATCTGTTACAGACGTGGTTAAAATTTCTATCAATGCATTATTTATTGGCTGACCATTCCCTGCATTTGTTACAGTTCCTTGCAAATAACTTGACAGTGTAGAGGCAATAGATAAAACATACAATCCGTTTTCTATATCCGAAGCAATAAGGTTGTTGGATGAAAAGAAAGGATACACTCCCCAACAGCCATTAAAGGTATTTCCACTATACGCGGGTGAGGTATCAAAATTGGCCACTTCAACCATGTTAGAAGGGTCAGATACATCATGAACAACCACACCGTCCGTATAATAAGAGGTAATTAATAAATCACCTTTGACGTGTGCATTGTGAGGAATAATATTGTTTCCAGGTGAAGATTGAATTTGATCAATCAAAATTGGATTCGTTGGATCAGAAATATCATATGAATCGATATATCCGTTTTCCTTTTCATCCGTGGTAAATAAAGTTTGACCATCATCTGAAGTCCAGCAATTATGCGTAAAAACAGATGAAGTAGTTAATGAACCAATCACATCAGATAAGCCAAGTGTTCCAAATCCATTCAAATCAACAATCGAAAAGAACCCATCATTGATGTGCGAAAAATACCCCGTGTCATTTCTTACGAATCCATCATGGCAATACCATTCATCAAACTCTCCAATTTCAATTGGAGTTCCGGGAGTTGTATTTACATCCAACATAATAACTCCACCATTTCCTCTGTTTGCCCCAAAAATGTACGCAACACCGTTGTCAACATATATATTATGTGCAGACTGCCATTGATTCCCAGAAGGACCTGTGTAAAGGGAAGATGTTAAAGTTGTACTCGCCGGTAAAGGCGTTAAGTCAATGATCTCTAAACCTTGAGTAGCCTCTGTAGTAACATAGGCAAAATCTCCCCACACTTTGATGTCACGCCAAATAGAATTCATCCCCGGGAAATATTGAACTTCAACAGGGTTTGCAGGATCTGAAATGTCAACGACCGAAACACCGTCATTCAAACCGACAATAGCATATTCATTTCCTGCTTCGTCTGTGTATCCCCAAATATCATTCAGATCAGAGCTGTGCATAGATTGCAAGTCTAAATATCCAACTTGGGTCATATTAACTTGGGAAAATGAGGAGATACTTACTAAAGAGATAGCAAGCGATAATAATAATTTTTTCATGTTTGAGAATGCCATTTGAGGCAATCCAAATTTACAACTTTTTTTAAAGGATTCCTTTCCCAAAGGATAAGCGGTTACTACAGCTTATAACTCCTTCAAATAAAATTGTTTGGTCAAATTAATGTATTCGGCGGAATAGTTGTTTTGATTATCCTTTACCAGTAGTTCCTCTACCTGAGGCTCAAGGTCCCGAAAACCAAAGGAAATGAGTGATCTTTTTTTCTCCCCATTTGGGCGGATGGTATGGGTAATTTTTTGAACCAATAAATCATTGTCAAAGGCCCTCTCAATATATTCACGCTCATTATCATAGGGGATAATTAAGTTAAATAAGCCTTCGTCCCGTAACAATTCTGAAACTGATTCGAATAGTTCATGAGCTGGCAGATTGAAATCATGTCTAGCAGCATTCCTTTCTTGATTATCACTTAAATAGGTTCCATTGAAATATGGCGGATTTGAAATGATTAAATCGAATTTATCCATGCTGCCAAAAGTTTGGACTTCGCATTGGATTCCTAAAATTCTATCAGAAAATTTGGAAGCCTTGAAGTTAATCATGGATTCTTGTTGAGACGCTAAATCTGGCTCAATTGCAGTAATTTGGGCTTTGGGATATTTTTGAGCCATCATTAAGGCCAAAATTCCAGTTCCTGTGCCAATGTCTAAAATTCTGTGAAATTCTCCTGAGGTCCAGGCACCCAATAACATTGAATCTGTTCCTACTTTTTGTGGGTTCGCTTCTTGAATGATTTGGAATTCCTTAAAACGAAAAGGTTTACTCTTCTTCATCAGTTCCCAAATACATTTCAATCAGGCCTTCAGGGGCTTGGATGTGTATGGTGTCGTTGTCCCAATCAATTTCATGAATGAATTCTTCTTGTTTAGGAAGTAGAATTTCTTTGTCTCCGTGCATGATTTGAATAATGGGATTTCCTGATAAATCAATCACTTTTTGAACATAGCCAACTTCACCAAAATTAACATCAATAACCTTGAAGTTTTCTATCTCAAAATAGTAGAATTCTTTGCCTTCAGATTCAGGTAGGATATCGAGTGGGAGATAGAGTCCACATTTGATAAGCATGGTCGCTTGTTTTTCAGTATCAATCGTTTCAAACTTTGCAACAGCAAATCCTTTGTTTCGGATAAACATGCTTTCAAAAAAAAATGGAACCAGTTTGCCGTCAAATTCGACAAAAACTGATTCCAAATTCTTATAATCATTAGGATTGTCCACATCAAGGAAAATAGAAACTTCTCCTTTATAACCGTGCAACCTAGCAATACTGCCAAGTCGGAAACAATCCTCTTTTAGAAACATCTTGTTTCTTACTCTTCTTCTTCTTTTGCTTCCTCAGCAGCAGGAGCTTCTTCTTTTGCCTCTTCAGCAGCAGGAGCCTCTTCTTTTGCTTCTTCAGCAGCAGGAGCTTCTTCAGTCGCAGCTTCAGCAGCAGGAGCTTCTTCAGTTGCAGCTTCAGCAGCCGGAGCCTCTTCAGTTGCAGCCTCTTCAGCTGGTGCTTCTTCAACAGCAGGAGCTTCTTTTGCAGCAATTTCAGCAGCTTTCGCTTCTTTCTTAGCAGTTTCAGCAGCTAATGCAGCTGCAGCTTTATCAGCGTTCGCTTTAGCAATTGATTCAGCTTTTCCTTCAATCTTCGCTTCTTTTTCTTTCATCCAAGCAGCAAATTTCTTGTCTGCTTCTGCTTCAGTTAAAGCGCCTTTTGCTACACCTTTATCTAAGTGATTTTTTAACATCACACCTTTGTAAGAAAGTATTGCTCTTGCAGTATCTGTTGGCTGTGCACCAATTTTTACCCAATGCAATGCTCTGTCAAACTTTAAATCGATTGTAGCAGGATCTGTATTTGGATTGTAAGTACCGATTTTCTCAATAAATTTACCATCTCTTTTTGCTCTTTCATCCGCAATTACTACGTGATAAAATGCAGCTCTTTTTTTTCCGTGTCTTTGTAATCTAATTTTTGTTGCCATTTAGCATTTATAATTTGGAGTACGAAACTCCCGTTAATAATTTAATTTATCCTGATCCATATCAAGATTGAGTCGGCAAAGATAGTGAGTTTTCGTTTATTAACAAAGCTATTGACAGAATTTACCAGGCGTGATCTAATTTTCAGTCTGATCTTGATCTGCTTGTTCGTAAAATCCGAATAAACCTGGTCGATCCCCAGGTTCTGGAAATGCGGCTTTATATTCTTCAAAGCGCTGGATTACTTCAATAATATATTCGTAAGTTTCTGTTCCTCTGCAATAGCCATTTTTTACCACTTCATCTCTGTAATATTTGGGCTTTGATAAATTGAGGAGCATTTCATTTACATGTCCATCCCAAACATCAGGATTCTTCTCGTATTTCTCGCACAAGGCTCTTGCATCATCAATGTGCGCACGTCCTGAGTTAAAATTGGCCAATGTAAACTTTAAACATTCGCTTGAATCAGGAATTTCTTCAAGCCATTGATTAAAGTTCTTATTCAATTTTTTTACGCCAGCTTTTATTTGGGCATCTGCTGAAGAATTTCTGGTAATACCATATGAGGCGGCAGTTGCCGGCATGAATTGAAAAATCCCGAATGCGCCTGCCCATGAGACTTTCCAAGTTTCGAATTTTGATTCCTGATAAATAATCGCAGAAATCAATCTCCAATCCCAACCAATTTTGGCGCTTTCCCTTTTGATGATATCGTCATACGGAGATAGAGCCCCATCTTGCAGTGACGAAAATTCCTTATTTGCTTTATTGGTAAGATTTTTTCGTTCAAAATACTTTCGTTTTACCTCACCTATAGTGGATTGGTTCTCTTTAGAATTCAGCCAATGATTTAAGGTGTCGAGCAATCTTCCCGAACCTTTTCTTAATCCAAAAGCAATTTCTTGCTGCTCACTAACTTTTAATGAGATATCGATATTATCATAAAAATTCAAATCTATTTTTGCTACGTTTTCATCAGCAATTGTATAGTCAATTTCACCAGTTGAAACTTGCTTTATCAATTCCTCGGTGATCAAATCCCCTTCAGTTGGAACAATCGTCATGTTCAAATTGAGATTCTCATTAATTTTTAAAATATGTTCATAAAAAGAAGAGTTCTTCCAGACATGAATTTTCTTATCCTTGAGTTGTTCAATTTCACTTATTAGCGTGTTTACCGTATCCGTGTCATGCGGAATTCGTTGAACCAATACTTCGTGCGTTTGAACGTATGAGGTTGAAAAGTCTAGTAGTGATTTACGTTGGTCGGTAACTGTCAAATGACAAGCGATAATATCTCCTTCACAATTATCTAACAACTCGAGCATTTCATCTAAATCGTTCACCATTCTAATTTGAATTCGGATGTCCATATCCTTAGCAAATTCATAGAGCAATTCATACTCAAAGCCCATATTACGTCCACGATAAATAAAGTATGAAGCAGGACTATTTTCAGCGAGAACGGTAATTACACTGTCCTGATCAATTTCTTCCCAGTCTCTTTGGCACTTTTCTTCTTCGATTATTTCTACCTCTTCTGAACAAGAAAAAATAATCAATAGTGAGAAAAGGGGGATCCAAAAACGCATACTTCAATCTACGAAAAAAGACTTATAAAGTCGAAATAAATTCGATTGAAGCCTGATCTATTTCGACTAAAAAGTGCTTAAAATGTTCATCAAACGTTTTCTTTTCGTTTAAATAGATTTCAAAGCACTCTTTAAGTTTGTTTTCAAAGCCTATTCGCCGTGAGAATTGTCTGAATATTTTACGCATCCCCTTTTCAGATTCATAGTCTTTCATCCAACCGTATTTCTTAACACGGTAGTAAAGTTGATCAAATTCATCATCTAGGTGATGTAAGTTTTCGTCAGTGTATTGATAGACATAATTAAGGAATTCGTCATAAGTCATATCTGAAAAATCTGACCAGTTTTCTGCCAAATAGTAATCTACCAAAATATCGGTTGCGATAAACGCAATTTTTTGAATTCCTTTCGATTGTAGATGTTTTCCTGCTGCTAAAATATGAGGAGAATGATCAGTGAAGTTATCTATGAAACGGTGCAGTTTTATACCATCAAGTATATGCTTTGGTAAAAAATCAAACTTATTTAAATTCCCCTTGTATGAATCGCCACCAAAATTTCCCGCAATTAATTCAGGGTGTTTACGGGCGATATAAGCGTGACCTAGAAAATTCACCTTTGCTTATGATTTAATAACCTTCTGGTAGTGAATTGTTGTATTGTCAATGCTGTTGATCTTTAGAATATATACTCCACTAGGAAAAGATTCTAAGCTAAGTTGAGTAGTTCCAGATAATTCTGAGCCATCTAACACGAGCACTCCTATAGAAGAATAAAATTCGAATGAAAAAGCAGTATTAGCGGTAATCCGAATTTGGTCGGTTGTCGGATTAGGGTAAACAGCATAATTTTGAATATCTCCTTCTGGATTCGATAGTACGCAATCAACGCTAAATACACATCCAGCAGGAATATCACTAGAACAGCAGCTTTGAGCTTGCGTAACATTGTTTACTAGTATGCAAGTTAGGTTCGGATTGTCCTCGGCCGAGAAAAATTCTATATAAGAGCTGCCGCCGTGTTTCAAGTTTAAATAAGTCAATTCATTGTTATCACAATAAAGTTTGTCTATTGATGGAGAACTAGAAAGGTCTAAAGAATCAATGTTGTTCAAAGAGCAATACAATTGTTCAAGATTGGTTAATGGTGGAATGATCAACTCATCCATATTATTTCCTGAACAATAGATACCCACCATATTCGGATTGTTACTTAGATCAAGTGTGTCAATTTGGTTATCGGTAATAGCGATTGTCACTAGATCGCTGAGCATGGATACATTTATTGAGTTCAGCAGGTTCTCTTCGAGATTAATAATTTTTAAATTCAAATTTTGACTAAAATCAATGCTGGTAATATTATTCTCATTTGCATACAAGTTGGTAAGGGCGTCAAAACCTTCCAAACCAGTTAAATCATTAATGTTGTATGCGGCGACATTTAAATTCGTGATGGACTGAATGTCCGTTGTTAATACCTGAGCATTGATTGTTCCGTCTGAATCTATTCCTAAATCTATCAGGGCTTGTTCAAAATTCGCATCAGGAATCGCTGTGACTTGACTAAGTGACGTTGTGCCAGAGGCTAAACTTAAGAAAATAATTAAGACCTGTAGAGTAGTTTTCATGGGTCTAATGTAGTGATTTATTGAATCTTAAAATCACTTGTGAAATGAAAAGTAATCTCGGGATAATCCGTTTGTGCCATTTGTAATAAGAAAGGCGTTTCAGCTAAAAATACATGGTTGTCATCCTTATCAAGAGCGATATAGATTGACTTCGCCTTAATGAATTTATTGAGTTGTTCCTTGTTATCAGTGGTCATCCAACAAGCTTTATAAAATCTTTTAGGAGCAAAGCTACATTTGGCACCATACTCATGTTCTAAACGATAGGCAATTACCTCAAATTGAAGTTGACCAACAGTTCCAACAATTTTTCTGTTTCCAGGCTGTTGAACAAATAATTGGGCAACGCCTTCATCAGTTAATTGTTGAATTCCTTTTTCTAACTGTTTGGATTTCATAGGGTCTTTATTCTCAAGCTCCATAAAAATCTCTGGAGAGAAACTCGGTATACCTTTAAAAGAAAAGGTGGTGCCCTCGGTTAGTGTGTCTCCGATTTTAAAGTTTCCTGTATCATATAAACCAACTACATCTCCAGGAAAAGCTTCGTCTATAATGCTTTTGTCTTGAGCCATAAAGGAAG
>JAUHXX010000171.1 GCA_030426825.1 Bacteroidia bacterium
TGGGTCCTGATACAGTTGTAATAAGAGCTGAATCCATGGCTGAACATTGCCCTAATGTTGCTGTAGTCGTATACATAGTTGACCCAGAAGGAGGCGTAAAAGCAATACCATCAGTGATGCCGTTATTCCATGTAATTACAGCCATATCTGGATTGGTAGCCGTTAAAGTTACTTGCGACCCGTCACAAATTGATTGGTCTGGACCCGCATTTACAGAAGGACCAGTTGTACAATCAACCAAAATATTATCTATTCTCCAATACTCAGTTCCTGCCCAACACTGCACCCCTATTCTCAACTCTAATGTATTACCTGCTGCCACACAGCCAGTTGAGTAATTAAATCCTACGGCTGCACCATCAACATCATAAATAATATTTAAAGATGCACATGCACCCGGACAGAAAAATGAATTGGCCGGTGATTGCCATCCGGTATTATCAATATTATATTCAAATGAAACCCAATCGGTTGCTGTACATCCATCTCCACATGGTTCGAATGTTCCTTGACCACTCAGATCGAACGACATTTCAATATAATTACATGATGAGATATCGATTGGAGAGGTTGTTTCCCAATAGGCGGGACCGTTTGTGTCTTGCGCCTCCAACTCCCCATTATTCACATGAAAATGATCTCCAGCTACACAAGTAGCACAGGTTGTAGACCATGTTACCGCACCAATATTTTCTGTTCCTGTAGTTG
This sequence comes from Bacteroidia bacterium, assembly GCA_030426825.1. Lineage (GTDB taxonomy): Bacteria > Bacteroidota > Bacteroidia > Flavobacteriales_D > Crocinitomicaceae > Paracrocinitomix. Next base: position 709 of record JAUHXX010000171.1, read on the forward strand.
ATGTATTTGCTTCATCAAAAGTCTCCAAAAAAATCTGCGAATCACTTTGATACGGATTTACAACTAGCAATAGAACTAAGGTAAATTGCAAGAATGCATACGTAGAATTTATAAGTTTTTTCATGTTACTAAAAGTAGAAGACAAAGTTAGTTCAAAACACAGCACTATTCTTGATTTAATGTTAAAATTCGATTAACTATTTGAATCTAATTATGAACAAGATAAAATCTGGCATAACTATGGTAGTAGGATTAATAAATCAGTTTAATTTTGTACTTATGTCGAAATCAATTCTTTGTCTACTACTTTTTGTATCAACTTCTTTAGGATTTGCACAAGAATCCTTGTTACTTGGTGAGTTAAAGGCTGAAGATATTCGTTTTACGCCAAGAACAGATGGCGCAGAAAAAATCACTTCTTATTTTTTTAAAGTATCGAAAAAAGAAGGTTATAATGCTTCTGATATCGTAGGATTTGAACAGTATTATGAAAATGGATTGATTCGTTCTAAGGTTAGTTTTAACGGTAAGAACAAACAAAACTCAAATTCATTCAATTACGAATATGACGGATTCAATATGGTTCGATTTAGTTTTCTATCAATCAGTGATAATGGAAATTATGGTAGACAAGGTGAATTCACTTATGATGAATTCAATCGATTAGTTCTTCAAAAACATTCTTTGGCTAACATCCGATACGAATATTACCCAGATGGACGGATGAAAACGAAGGCGTATTATTACGACAATAAGGGTGAATCAGAAACTGAACCTTGGATCAACTATTACTTTTATGATAATCAATTGAATTTAATTCACGTAGATCCGGATCCAAAAAGCACAAGTCAAACTTCATTTTATAATGATAAAAACGAATTGATTAAACACGACTATTATCCCGGTATCGCCTACTCTACCTATGCTTATGATTCTGTCGGAAATTGTATCCAACAAGTGGATTATGAAATGGGTAAGAAACATTGGGATTCAACCAAATTTTTATTCACTTATAATGAAAGAGGACAATTGGTCACTTCTGGGCAAATGAATAAAAAAGGAAAAATATTCTTAGATGAGGAACATAAATATTTACCCAACGGAGAGCCGAAAGAAATCATCTATTTCAGAAAGAACAAAGCTAAATTTGTGAAACACTTTAATTACGAGTATTTTGAAGAATAGTCATTGTTGCTTCTATCAACTTTAATTGCTCATCAAAATGACCTTTTTGAGCCTCAATATTGATATAGTTGATTCCGTTTTGACCACAATACACTGATAAAGACCCGTCATTCACATACTTTTCGTTGTCTTGAAGAATCACATTAATTCCCATTTTTTTGAATTCGTCAAAGTATGATTTTACAGTGGTATAGATGAAATCATCTGCATCCATATCCGGATTTACATAAACCTCAGCTGTATTTTCGCTTTCATCACCACCGGGAAGATAACTCTTAATTGTATAATTCACATCAGTGTTATTGTGCATAGCCACAATCACCGATTTATCATTGAGGTATTCAAGAATATATTCGGAAAAAATTCTGACTTCTTTTGCCGCTTTGAACGAAAATTTACCTCCGTCTTTTAGGGTATTTTTTCTTCCTTTTCTTGTGAATATGCGGTTAGGATCAACTGAATATGCTTTGCCTTTCAATTCAAACTCAAGTCTTCTGGTTTTAGCGTGTGCAATTCTGACAAAATGAACTGGTGTTGATTTTGCGTATTCATGAACTGTCTCAATGCTCGTATGCTCATCTTCATGAACATTTAAGAATAAGATGTCATCATTGATATCTCCGTATTCTTGAATCAACTGAAAAGTCGCGTTACCTAGTTTGACGGTTTTAATCATAGGATTTTCATTCTGGGCAATACCAGTTAGTGAATTCAAAAATAACAGTAAAAAGAAAAGGATGTAAAAAAGTGGTGAATAGAATTTTACAATTCTATTATTTCCAGATTCTGATAACTGGAACCGTGCCGTTGTCTTCAACTTTTCCACCAGCGGCAAGGTAATTAAATTCCCTTAAATCGTAGATAGCTTTTTTATATTGAACGACATGTTTCGCTTGATCGAATCCTAAGGCTTGGAATTTTGGCAGTTGCTTAGCTGCATCTTCTTCTGAGCTAAAAGCGGCAGTATAGTATGTTGAAACTCCCTTTTGGCTTACCGGAGTTACACCACCAATCTGGCGCATTAACTCTACTATATGTACCGGGATTGAGTTAGAAAATTCTCCTAATTGAATTCGGTGAACTGCTTTGTTCGTGTCAATTTTACCACTTAAGTTTCGAGCTTCTAAAAAAGAATTCTCTGAGGAATATCCAATAGACCCAACAGAAAGGGCAATAATTAGAACTATTGTTTTCATGTTTATTAGTTTGTTGTTGTCAAATTATACTGATAATGAGGCAACAAGGTTACTTTCAACAAACACAGATGAGTTCTTAGGCTGGTCTTTTTGCTTTAAAATCAATTTGACCTTTAAAGAATTTATTCAATTCTTGTGACCAGTGTTCATCTGGGTTTTCGGCTTTTTCGTTAGATACAAACATTAACTCTTGCTGCGAGCATTGGATGGTATCTACAAAAACTCCTTTTTTAATTAAAAACTGGATAATTGACAACTTTGGGTTCTTCAATCCTCCTGACTTAGGCATATAAACTACTCTTGTTTCCATATCGAATAATCTACTAAATCGGTCGAATATAAAATTTAATTTTTTAAATCGACCAAATAGGGTTATTTTTTTTGTTTTAACTAAACGTTTTAGGTGTTTTTTAACGGTATTTAAATCCAACCGTGATAAATTGAACAACTAAATCATTAGGTTTTGTATATTCTACTGATTACTAAGTCATGAGGTTACATTACTTAAATAATATGTTTTTAAAGCTTTGATTTTGAGGATTAAAAAATTAATTTGAAAAGAGAATCTCCAATTCAAATGCTTATTATAAATTTGCAGTCAATAATTGGCCTCGTAGTTTGCTTCGACTTTGCTCAGCACAGGCGTTTCACTACGAGACCAAAGTATTGGCCTCGTAGTTTGCTTCGACTTTGCTCAGCACAGGCGTTTCACTACGAGACCAAAGTATTGGCCTCGTAGTTCAACTGAATAGAATACCTGATTACGGCTCAGGCGGTTGCAGGTTTGAATCCTGCCGAGGTCACTAAAAAGCTCTTCTTACGAAGGGCTTTTTTTATATCCATACCCAAAAAGCACTAAAAATGAGGGTTTTAGAAAATCAACCATTTTTTCTGAATTCAAATGATATCAGTTTGCTTGCTAAAAATAGCCAACAAAATAGCCAACAGGTCAAATCCAAAAACTGTTGGCTAAAATTACGTAAGTAGCTTACGGTTTGGTTCTATACTCTTGTATTGTTGTAGTGTTGAGCGTGTTGACATTGTAACTAAATACCAAGTATATGAACACAACACAAAAATTGAAAATTGTATTTCATTTGAATATGCAGCGAGCAAAAAACTCTGAAGCTCCCCTGTATTGTAAAATTGTAATTGACAGTGCCAGGGCACAATTCGCTACTCCATACAAAATAGATCCAGCAATTTGGGATAAGAAAAATATGTATCTCACTGGGAGTGGTTCAACACAAATGGTTGTGAATGCTTACATCCATCAGGTCAAAAGTGAACTCAACAACCATTTTCTGAGAGCTATAGCATCCAACAAAATCATCTCAGCAAAAGAATTGAAAGCTGAGTATTTAGGAATTGAGATTGTGCAACCGAAAAAGAAAACATTAAGTGATGCCTTTGATTTCCACATTGCTAAACTTCAAGAAAAGCTGGATGCAAAGTTGATTCACAAGAATACCATGTTGAGATACAAGGCCACAAAAAGTAAGATGGTTGATTTTATAAAAGCACAGTATCGGATAGATAGCATTGCCTTGGAAGAATTGAAGTATTCATTCATCACTGAGTTTGAGCATTATCTATTGACTAAAGAAAGACTCCTCCCCAATACTGCTCACAAAAACCTCATCAACCTCAAAAAAGTGATAAAGGTGGCTGTTCAATTAGAATGGCTTACTGTTAGCCCATTCACCCAATTTCAATGTAAATACCGCAATCCTGAAAGAGTTTTTCTTACTCAAGATGAATTGGATAGGATTAAAAACAAAACCTTTTCAATTGAACGCTTGACAAAAGTGAGGGACGTTTTTCTCTTTCAATGCTATACCGGCTTTTCATTTGCTGACATCTTTAAGTTTGATCAAAATGCGCTCTCTATTGGTATTGATGGTGATTACTGGATAACAACTCATAGAAGTAAAACAGGTAATCGTGAAAGTGTGCCCCTACTCCCTATCGCCATGGAGATAATTCAAAAGTATAAGGATCATGAAGAGTGCATCAAAAAGAATACACTTCTACCGGTCAATACAAATGAGCGCTACAATTCATACCTCAAAGAAATAGCAGATAGATGTGAAATTAGAAAGAACATTACAACTCATGTTGCTCGCCACACCTTTGCAACAACTGTAACACTTTCAAACGGGGTTCCAATTGAAACAGTATCAAAGATGTTAGGCCATACGAAATTGGCTACCACTCAGATTTATGCCAAAGTTTTAGACCGAAAAGTAAGTGAAGACATGAAGGTACTGAGAGAAAAACTGGACCAAAAATCAAATGAAAAACAGAAAAAAAATAAGGACGTAATTTGATTACGGAATGACATGCTTTATTTGTTCTCTTCTCCAATAATAGAGTACTAACGAATAAAGAACAAAAGCATGGAAGAATATATATCGGCAACAAAAACCTTATGTGATGAATTGGAGCAATTACATGTAGAAGAAGCTGATGTAAGCTACAGAAGTACGAAAGCTGCAAAGCTCATTCGTAAGGTCTTAACCTCTTTTCGCAAACAGATTTGCGAAAAGGGGTTTTTAAATGAAGAGGACGAAATTCACTTCTTCAAATTCGTAAAGCCCAGGGTAAATTCATACCTCATCTTCTTTTCTGTCTTGCATGAAATTGAAACTGAAAAACACATGGTAAATGAGCAAGAGTTTAAAGACTGTGTTGACAAAAAACAAAGAATGTTCAGGTACATCATGAAAGAAAATCCGGAGTTTGTTTCGTATTATAGAGCCGGTCTCACTCACTTAGACAGGATCTACTTCTTAAGAGGTGCCAATTTATCAGTGATGTCAAAACACAGCACTAAACAGTTGGATGATCCAGACTTCAACACATCACATGACACGGTGGCGGCAAACATCTTAGCCTTTGATCTATTTCAAAAACATTTGTTTCCAAAATCTAAACTTCAATCACAATTCACACCTCCAGCGCCAAAATTAAAATGGACAGGAAACAAGCTAGATTTGGTTGAATTGATTTATGCACTCCAAGCATCCAACGCATTGAACTATGGCGAAGCTGAATTGAAAGACATCTGTTTATCCTTCGAATCGATATTTCAAATCAAAGTGGGTGATTTGTACAGATCCTTTCATGACATTTCAAACCGTAAAAAGAAGCAAATCAAGTTCGTTAGTACGCTCGAAGAAAAGTTGTTGAATAAAATTCAAGAATTGGATGGGTTTTACACAAACCACTGATTCAAATGATTTCAATCAAAGCCTGTTCTACCTTCTCTGATTCTGCTCCAGGCAAGGTCATAAGAAATGCTCTTAATTCAATTCGGTTTGAAACTTCTTTAGAAGCACCCCTTACAATTGAACCTTCAACGAACTTTATACACTTATAACCTCCATTCAGTTTTGAGACGCCAATTGACATGGAAGGCAGATCTATCCAAGCAAGAAATTTCATAGGTGCAAATTGAGAAGCGAATATAGGTGCTTTTAATTCGCGAACAAGCTTAAAATCAGTTCAGAATTGGTCGACTATTCTTATTCAACAACTATCCTTTCTTGATAAACCCAATTGTTTCCTTTTAAAAGAAGTATAAATACTCCGGAATTGTCGATTTGTATTGTAGTAGTAGAAGAACTTGACTCTAATTCATTTTCCTGCACTAATTTTCCATCCATTTGAAAGATCTGATATGATTCAAACTCATCAAAATTATTTTGACTGCTAATCATAAACATACCGTTAGTAGATGGATTTGGGTAAACTGAAATTTCTGGATTGTTTAGTTCTTCATCAATATTTTGAACTTGATCAGTCACTAAAAATTGTCCCATCATTCCCATGTCCTCATGAGTTAACATATGACAGTGAAACATGTATGGAATTGAATCATTGGTGAAATCATTAAATTGTGCGATAAATCTTACATTCCCCATCCCGCCTGGGACGAATACGACATCATTGTATCCCTGCAATTCTGGCGGCGGAGGAACACCATTAATATCTAAAATGAAAAATTGGACGTCATGGATATGAAATGGATGTCCAATAGGTGTTTGATTGGTCAGTGACCATATTTCAATGTTGTCCAAAGGAATAGTATAATCTATTACAGCCATATCGAAAGAAGTACCATTGATCAGGAATGGGCCTGCAAGATTCCCCATTCCACCTGCCGAAGTAAAAGTCAGCTCTCTAGTTATATCTTCTGAACCTTCTATTAAAGGAGTAAAGCTTGCTAATGAAGATGGTATAGTTAGTACTGGTGATCCGGTTTGTGCAACAACTGTTATATCCAAGAAAGAATAATCATTTCCGTTGAGCGGATTAGAAGTATAGCCAACTAATGAAGCTGTGGCACCTGCTCCCATCCCTGGTTGTGCCGCACCATAAATTGCATTTGGAAGTTCGGAAGCGAAACTCATTAACTGGAAATTCTGCCCCAAACTTGTCGATAGATCAACAAGGATATCTGCTCTTTGCCCTGGTGCCATTCTGTAACGCGTCATATTAACTGGAGCAGAAAGAAGTCCTCCATCAGTACCAATTAATTCAAACGAACGATTATCTGAAAACCCTATTTCCATAACCCTTTGAGAAGAGCCATTCAATACTCTCAAACGCACAACTTGAGCAGGAAAATCGACAATAGCATCCACTGTTCCATTAACCATTACAGAGGTATCTAATTCTGTATGAACTTCAATCTGTCCTCCACTATCAAATCCTTTAGTCTGTAAAACAATTGGGAAATCATCTACTCCATAAGAAGTTGGGAGATTCAGCCCTTGCTCCTCGGCATCTTGAACTATAATTAACCCTGCAATTCCTTTTGAAACATGTTCATCCGTTTTCATGTGAAGATGAGGATGGTACCAATTGATTCCTGCTTTGTCCATCACAGTGAACTGTGGATTCCAAGTTGCATTTGGTGGGATAATACTATGAGGACCTCCGTCATTTTCTGGAGCAACGTGCATTCCATGCCAGTGAATAGTAGTGGTATCTGTCAATTGGTTATCAACCACTATGGAAACTGT